>DUEQ01000289.1 GCA_011192085.1 Caldilineae bacterium | reverse complement strand
TCGCATTATTTGTCGGTTTGATAGTGGGCGGTTTGATTGGACTTGTCTTGGGGCGCAGAAATTATGAATCATGCCGCGGGCAGCTCGACAAAATGATCGCGGAGATGCAAGCCCGCAAAGCTGAACTCAGCGCCATGGAGGCGGAGATCGAGGATCTCCAGCATAGCCTCTCGACGCCCGCGTCCCAGGTGGCCGCCACGTCTCCAGAGGACGCGCCCGCATCGGCCTCCGTCGCCACAGCGCCAGCCCAACCCGCGGAGCGGGAGGTCGCGCCCAAGCCCGTGGACTCGGAAACGCGCGTCAGCCACTGCCCTCAGAAGCTAGCCCGCATTCGCGGCATCGGGCGAGTGTACGAAGACAAGCTCTTCCAGGCCGGAATCGGAACCTTCTGGCAGGTGGCCACCGCTTCCAACGAAAAACTGGCCGCCATCTTCGCGATCCAGGACTTCCAGGCGGTGGACCTGGACGCCATCAAGGAGGACGCCCGCCGTCTGGCTGAGGAAACGGGCACGATGGGGCGTGTTTGGAGCGGACAAAAACCTGATGATTTCGAGAGCTTGCCCGGCATAGGCAAGACCTACGAAGCCCGATTGTATGATGCGGGCGTCTGCACCTTCGCCAAGCTGGCCGCGATGACCGAAGCGGAGATCGCAGCCATCGTCAAAGCGCCTAAGTGGAACCAGCCCGACTACGCCGCCTGGATCGCGTTTGCCCAAGCGCAGGTGCAGAAAAGCGCCTGAACCCCGCCAGATCGTGCCCATTCGTCCCCTACCCCCCAACGGCCTCTCTGAATCCGACCTGTTTCGCCAGATGGAAGCGGCCCGCGGCCAGGACGTGCGTTGGCGCGAGGGGCGCGTCTTCAGCCTCGTGTTTTACGCCGGGGAGGATGTGCACCGGGTGGCCGAAGCAGCCTACGCCCGCTTCTTCTCCGAAAACGCCCTGAATCCCACCGCCTTTCCCAGCCTGCGCAAGTTCGAAGCGGGGGCGGGGGCCTGCCCCAGCGCACCGCGCCCATGATGCCGTACATGGGCGCGCTTCCCAATCGAGGCGATCTGAAGGAGTTAGTGCTGAATCTGGTGGAGGGTTTCATCGAGCCGTCCGAGGCGAACAGATCGTGAAAAAGTAAGACCGTTATTTCCCACTCCCTGAATAGGCGCTCACAACACGCGCCCGCCCACCCCACCATTTCCCCACGCCGCCATGCGCATTCTACGCCTTGCCCTGGCCCAGATCAACGTCATCGTCGGCGATATCGAGGGCAACGCACAAAAAATCCGCGACAGGTTGGAGAAAGCCCGCGAGGAGCGAGCCGATCTCGTTCTCTTCCCCGAGCTGACCATCACCGGTTATCCGCCCGAAGATCTGCTGCTCAAGCCTGACTTCATCGCGACCGCGCGGCAGGCGCTGGATGACCTGTTGCCTGCAACCGCGGGCCTGACCGCGGCCCTGGGCCTGCCCATCGCCAACCACTACGACCTCTTCAACGCGGCCGCCTTCATCCAGGACGGCCAGCTTCTGGGCATCTATCCCAAACATTATCTGCCCAACTACGGCGTCTTCGACGAGAATCGCTACTTCGGCGCGGGAAAAGAGACCCTGCTGTTTGATCTGGCAGGGGATCGCGTCGGGCTGAGCATCTGCGAGGATATCTGGTATCCGGGCGGACCGCCCCAATGGCAGGCGCTCATGGGCGCGGAGCTGCTGCTGAACATCTCGGCCTCGCCCTACGCCCGGGGCAAGGGCGCCGCGCGCGAGCGCATGATGCGCACGCGTGCGATGGACAATGTCGCGTTCGTGGCCTATTGCAACCTGGTGGGCGGCCAGGATGAACTGGTGTTCGACGGACGCAGCCTGGTATTTGGGCCCGACGGCCGCCTGCTGGCCCGCGGCCCCATGTTCGAAGAAGGCCTCTTGGTGGTGGACATCGACCTGGACGAGGTCTTCCGCCGCCGCCTGCACGACCCCCGCTATCGACAGAACCGGGAGACCCTGTGGGCGCTGACCGAGGAGGGCGAGACGTTTCGCACCCTCTCGGGCAAACGCATCAGCCGGGGGCTGCCCAAGGCCCAACTGGCGCGCGCGAGCGACATCCATCCCGCGCCCGACCCGGTGGGCGAGGTGTACCAGGCTCTGGTGTTGGGAACTCGCGATTACGTACGGAAGAATGGCTTCCGGCAGGTGGTGTTGGGCCTCAGCGGCGGCATCGACAGTTCGCTCACCGCGACGATTGCCGTGGATGCGTTGGGGGCGGAGAACGTGGTAGGGGTGAGCATGCCCTCCCGCTTCTCCTCCGAACATTCCAAGAGCGACGCCCGCCAGCTCGCTGATAATCTGGGCATCCGCTTCCTCACCGTGCCCATCGAAAAGCCTTTCGCGGCCATGCTAGAGACCCTGAACGGACCGCCCGACCGCCCCTTCCAGAACACTGAGTTCAACGTGGCCGAGGAGAACATCCAGGCCCGGCTGCGCGGGGTCATCCTCATGGCCCTCTCCAACAAATTCGGTTGGCTGTTGCTGAGCACGGGCAATAAGAGCGAAAACGCGGTGGGTTACGCCACCCTCTACGGCGATATGGCGGGCGGCTTTGCCGTCATCAAGGATGTGCCCAAGACCCTGGTGTGGGAGCTGGCCCGCTGGCGCAACGCGCAGGCCGGGCGGGCTATCATCCCCGAAAGCGTCATCATCAAACCTCCCAGCGCGGAGCTGCGGCCCAACCAGCTCGACACCGACAGCCTGCCCCCCTATCCCATCCTGGACGCCATTCTGGAAATGTACATCGAAGAGGACCGCAGTCCGGCCGAGATCGCGGCCGCGGGCTACGCCCCGGCGCTGGTGGAACGGATCGTCCGCATGGTGGACCGCAACGAATACAAGCGGCGTCAGGCCGCGCCGGGGGTGAAGATCACCGTGCGGGCCTTTGGCAAAGACCGCCGCCTGCCCATTACCAATCATTATCGGCCTGGCTTGGAATAGAGGATGGGCGATAGCTTGCCTCCACACCACCATCCTCTATCGCCTTTACCGATATATCTGTCGTTCAACCGCACCGCTGCGCCACGCCATCCCGCACATCCCTCTATTGGACTTCGCCATCATGACAAACGCCACGCCTCGCTGGTCGCTGGAAACGAAACGCTGGGCCATTTTCGGCATCATCGTGGTGAGCACCGTCCTGGTTTACTACGCCCGGTCGGCCCTATCATGGCTGGTTGTCGCCGCGCTGCTGGCCTATCTGTTGCAACCTCTGGTGAACTGGCTGCATGACCACAAAACGCCCCGAGCTCTGGCCGCGATCCTCGCCATCTTCCTGGCTCTGGGCCTCTTGCTGGTCATCCCCGCGGTGCTCTTCCCCCTGTTGCTTTCCCAATTCACCACCCTGTTCCATGATATGATGAACGCCACCTTGCGCGGGCTGGACTTGCTTGACCTCTGGTTGCAAAACTCGCGCGTCATCCGGCTGTGGGGATTCGAGTTCGACATGACTGATCTCCTGCTAGAGTTGGAACAGGGGCTGAATTTGAGCGAAGAGGGGGTGATCCTGCCTTCGCCCGATGTGCTGCTCAACGCTATCCAGCAGGCCATCACCACGGCCACGGGCCTGTTGGGCAGCCTCTCCGGCTTTCTCACCGCCCTGGTCAGCCGGATGGTCTCCCTCATGTTCTCCATCTTCCTGATGATTTTCTACATCTTTTACATCACGGTCGATGGCCATCGGCTGAAACCCTGGGCCAAATCCCTGGTCAAGCCCGAGTATCTGCCCGAGATCAGCGAGTTGGGGCATCGCATCAACCGGGTGTGGCAGGCGTTCTTCCGAGGCCAGTTGATGCTGTCGCTGGTCATCGGCGCGCTGACGCTGATGGTGGGACTCATCATCGGCCTGCCCAGCGCCCTGGCCCTGGCCATTATTGCCGGGATCATGGAAGCGGTGCCCACCATCGGCCCCATCATCGCCGCGGTGCCCGCGGTCATCCTGGCCCTGGCTCAGGGCTCCTCCGTCCTCCCTGTCAGCAACGTCACCTTCGCCTTCATCACCCTGGGCGTCTACATCGTCATCCAGCAATTGGAAAATGCGCTGATTGTACCCCGCATCATGGGCAGCGCTTTGGAGCTGCATCCCATGATTGTCTTGGTGGGCGTGGTCATCGGTGCGAAATTCGCGGGCATTTTGGGCATCTTCCTGGCCGCGCCCACGCTGGCCACGTTGAAGGTCATCTTTCAATACGCCCACGCCAAGATCTTAGACCTGGACCCTTTTCCCATTCCCTTCGAGGAGGAGCAGGCCCGCCTGGCCCAGACCCGCGGGCCCACGCTGCGAGAACGATGGTATCGTTGGAAACAGCGAGCCAGCCTGCTCAGCCAGCACGCGCCCGAGGATGAGGCGTCAAGCGTCGAAGGTCACGATAGCTTTCGCAACAAGACATGACCTTTGAGCTGAGCGACAGACAAAAGGTGGCATATGCGTTTGCCGTGCATTGTCGCCCCTTCCCCCTCCCTCCCCCGAAACTCGCTGCGCCCATTTTCAGGGGAGGGAGGACGCTTTCTCTTGTGAACATGCTTTGCGACAACCTGCCCGTTACGCGGTCACGGCCTGACGACGCGGGGCCGGCGGGCAAACCAATTGGTAAGGCCATGGGCCACGGGCGCGTCTTTGGCCGCTTTGTGCCACACGCCCGGAATCGCGGCGCTGCACTTGGGGCAGGTCCCCTCATCGGCGATGCGGTAGTCGCTGATGAGATAGCCGCGACGCTCCACCAACAATTCGCCGCAGTGGGGGCAATAGGTGTTCTCGAATTCCTTGACCTGGCCCGGCAGGTTGCCCAGATAGACGAAGTGCAACCCGGCCTCCTTGCCGATCTCCGCCGCTCGTAGCAGCTTGCGAGCCTGAGTAGGACCGCGATCCTTCATCTTGTAATCGGGGTGGAATGCGGTGATGTGCCAGGGGATGTCGGGCGAGATGGAGGCGATGAACTCCGCCGCCTCCCGGATTTCCGCCTCGGAATCGTTGAAGTGAGGCGCCAGCAACGTCACGATCTCCAGCCAGAAGCCCCGCTCATACACCAGCTTGATGCCATCCAGGATGTTCTTCAGGGGCGCGCCGAGCTGCCGGCACTTCCTATCATCCATGGTCTTGAGGTCGATCTTGTAGATCTGCGCCCAGGGACGGAGATAGTCCAGCACCTCGGGCGTGGCATTACCGTTGGAGACGTAGCCGCAGATGAGATCGTGCTTGCGGGCCTCCTTGAACACGGCCACCGCCCATTCGCTGGTGATAAGGGGCTCGTTGTAGGAGCTGACCACGGCCTTCGCGCCCGACTTCAAGGCCAACCCTACCATCTCCTTCGCGGTGATGGGCATGGGCAAAGTCCCGGCCGCGGGATCGCGCAGCGCCTGGGAGGTGAGCCAGTTTTGGCAATAATCGCAGTGCATGTCACAGCCCAGCATGCCGAAGGTGAGCGCGTCCGCGCCCGGCAACACGTGGAAGAAGGGCTTTTTCTCGATGGGGTCGGACTGGATGCCCGCGGCGTAGCCGAAGGGCACATAGAGCACGCCCCCCTTGTTGAAGCGCACCTGGCACACCCCGCGGCGGCCATCCTTGATTTTACAGCGCAGGCCGCACGCGTAACAGCGCACCATGTTGTCATCCAGTTTCTCGTATAACTCGCCGGGGACAGTCATGCTGTCCAGGTACTCAGCGAGGGTGATGACTTTCTCGGACATGGTTGACCTCCTGTTCCGTGAATAGCATTCATTCCATTTGCAAAGGCGTCTCGAAACCCACGTTGGGCGTAGTTGCAACGAACGTAAAACGTAATGCGTGAAACGTGAGGACTTTACGCATCACGCATCACGTTTCACGGCCCTGGCTTCCCGCGCTAATCTGGCCGTCGGCATTTTCATTGGTATTGACGGGCCATGACCCGGGATGCTTGCTTTTAGTATAGCAGAGAACCGTTTGAAAAAGATTTGCGCCCCTAATTCCCCAATCCCGCGTCCCTTGCCCGCACGATGGCCTCGGCCCGGTCGGCCACCTGCAATTTGCTGAAGATGTTGGAGACGTGGTTGCGCACCGTCTTCTCGCTGAGTAGAAGGCGATCGGCAATGGCCCGATTCGTCAGCCCCTGGCAGGTTTTCACCGTCGGGAAGTGAAGATGGATGGAGATAGCTCCGCATCTGATTCAGTCCATTCTTTTTCTTGCACTGTAGAAGCATTATTTTCCTCTATGTAAGAACGTGATAGAATGATGCCAACGGACGCCTAGGCTGGGTGGCGAAGCGGACGCCCGATGGTCTTCTGGCGGACTCAATGACTCTACCCATGCCAGTATTTTGGAAGCGATTATGGATGCAATGACTGAAACACCGCAGGATGTGGAGCGCGGGATTCACGCCGGACTCACCCAGATGAAGACGATCATGCAACAGTGGCAGCCCGATGCCATCGTTGTCTTGTGGCGTTCAGGCGTCTTGGCCTACCAATCGGTGTGGGGCGCATTGGACGTCCATCCCAGGGCGTTTGGTAAGTGGTCCGAACTTGCACGTTCTCCCATTATGGCCAACATTGGCCGCGAGACCGTGGGCACTTGGCGTCTTGATGACGGAGACCTTGCGCTTTATGAGATTGTATCGGCGATGAAATTCCGTCAGGGTAAATGGCATTTAAAGCCTG
>DUEQ01000288.1 GCA_011192085.1 Caldilineae bacterium | reverse complement strand
TGTGTTTTTGCGTGAGACACCCCATATCAGCGTGTGGAGCCCTGCTTATGACGACGAAGATCTTGATTATCGAAGATGATCCATCCATCGGCAAATTGCTGCGCCGGGCCCTGCTGTTGGAAGGATACGAAGCCCGGTTGGTGGCCGACGGCCTGCAAGGCATCGACGCCTTTTACGACGAGCAGCCCGACCTCATCATCCTGGACCTAATGCTTCCGGGCATCGATGGCATCGAAGTGTGCAAGCGCATCCGCGAGGAGAGTGGCGTTCCCATCCTCATGCTTACAGCCCGCGACACCGTGGAAGACCGAGTGTTGGGCCTGGATAGCGGCGCAGATGACTATGTGGTCAAGCCCTTCGACATCGACGAACTGTTGGCCCGAGTGCGGGCGCAGCTCCGCCGGGCGGATCATCATCAACCCAGGCAGATTCTGGAATTCGCCGATTTGGTCATGGACACCGCGGCCCGCACCGTGCATCGCGGGGGCCGCGAAATCGAACTCACCGCCCGAGAATTCGACCTCCTGGAGCTCTTCATGCGCCATCCCAACCAGGTCATCTCCCGTTCCCAGATCTACGACGAGATTTGGGATTATGATTTTGGCGGCGAATCCAACATCATCGAAGTCTACATCCGCTACCTCCGCACCAAACTCGAAGCCAACGGCGAGCCTCGCCTGATCCACACGAAGCGAGGCGCAGGCTACATCCTCCGCCAACCCTGATCCCCCCTCACACGCTGATACGCCACCGTGTCCCTCCGCCTGCGTCTCACCCTGTGGTATACTGGCCTCCTCGCCATGCTGCTGATCCTCATCGGCAGCATGGTTTTTTCACGGGTCCATGCCAGCGTCATGGGTAGCATCGATGGGGAATTGCAGAAAAAAGGGGAGCAGGTGGTGCGCCTGGTGTCGGTATCGGCCCAGGTCAACGGCATTCCCGACCCCCTTTTGCCCTTCATCAACGCCACATTGGAGGATCCCGAACTCTATGTCCAGGTGCGGGATAACACGCGACGGGTCCTCTTCCGCTCCTCCAACCTGGCCCGAGCCGTCATCGAACTCCCCGAGCCCTACTATCAGCAAGCCATGCATGGCCTCGCGGGCTATTACACCCTGAGCAAGCAGCGGCCTAACGACCTGCGCGTCTATTTCGCTCCCATCGTCGTCAACGGCGAGACTGTGGGGATTGTGCAGGTGGCTCGGAATTTGCAGCCGCAGCAAGAGGTGCTGGAGCAATTAAACAAGAACCTCCTCCTTCTGTTTGCGGTCGTGCTCTCCCTGGCTGCGGGCGGAGGCTACTGGCTGACGGGCGTGGCCCTCCACCCCATCAAAGAAGCCACCGACACGGCGCTGGCCATCACCCGCACGGGCAATCTCAGCCGCCGCGTGCCCGTTCGCAAGGCGCGCAACGATGAGATCGGCGCGTTGATCAACACGTTCAACGAGATGCTCGACCGGTTGGAGGCGTTGTTCGAGAAACAGCGTCGCTTCAGCGCAGACATCTCCCACGAACTCCGTTCCCCGCTCACCACCATCCTCGGCAATCTCAGCCTGCTGCGCAGGGCGGAGAACCTGCCCGAGGAGGAGCGGGACGACATGCTGACCGAAATCCGTTCAGAGGCGGAACGCATGCATCGCCTGATCTCCGATCTGCTGTTGCTCTCCCAGGCCGAATCAGGCCGCCATCCCCTCCATTTGGAGCTGGTGGAGCTGGACCACATCATGATGCAGGCGTTTCGCATGGCCCAGCGCCGCGCGGGCGAAAAGCTGGACATTCAGCTCGTCCATCTGGATCGAGCCCGGGTGATGGGCGATGCAGATCGACTGCGCCAGGTGTTGGACAACCTCATCAACAACGCCATCCGCTACACGCCGGAAGGTGGGAAGATCGTGCTCAGCCTGATATGTGAGGATGTATGGGCAGTGATCCGGGTGGCGGATACAGGTCAGGGCATCGCTCCCGAGGATCTGCCCCACATCTTCGATCGGTTCTATCGGGCCGACAAAGCTCGCACCCGCGCGGCCGGGGGCGCGGGCCTGGGCCTTTCCATCGTCAAATGGCTGGTGGAGGCGCACCACGGGCAGATCTTCGTGGAATCCACGCTGGGGGAGGGTGCAACCTTCGACATCCACCTGCCATTGGCCGAGCCCTGTTCCGAAGATGAAGGATAGATGATGGAGGATGGAGGATAACATGCACACTATCCCATCGTCTGGATAAGAAGCAACCAACCGTGAACTGTGAAACCATGGGCGGGGTTTGGCGATTCTGGGAGAGGATGGGTATCATAAACGCACCACCTCTCATCACAGCGCTCTCCCTTTATCTTGTCTATGCTTCTCGGAATCGGCTATCTCCCTCGCAAGACAGGCCCCAGACTGTGGAGCGATTTCGACGTTGCTGAAATCAAAGAGGACCTGGCCCACATCGCCGCACTGGGCATTCAGGCCCTGCGCATCCCCCTCTTCTGGGCCGATTTTCAGCCGAGCGCGGCCCGCATCGATCCCCGCGCCTTTGATCGCTTCGGTCGCTTTTTGGACATCGCGGAGGAGGTCGGGTTGCAGGTGGCGGCCGGATTGTGGACCGGCTTTTGGGATGGCGCGCTGTGGTGGCCCGATTGGGGCATTTTGTCCAGTCCTCTGCCGCCCCATTGGCCTCTACTGGTCAACGAGAGCTGGCTGACGTGGGGCCGCATGCGGTCGCCCTTCGTCGATGATCGCATGCGTTCCGCCCAGCGCATGCTCATCCACGAACTTGTTGCTTTCTACGCCGACCACCCCGCGCTGTGGGGCTGGGAGTTGCTGTCCGGCTTCGGGCGGCTTTCCGCCGCGCATGATCGAGACGACGTCCGTCGTTGGATGGAGGAAATGATGGCGGGGCTGGTCCAGGCCGCCTCAGATCCGAAGGCCTTCTTTCTTATCGCCTTCGACGCGTTGGAGAATCTCAACGCCTTGAGTCCCGCCGACATCCTCGTCGCGGGGGGCGAGCCGGGCCTGAGCCTGGCCACTTTCGCCAGCGATCGCCGTCATCGCCCCCTCAGCCTGCCCTGGACGGCCTTCGCCCTCCGGTTCGTCCAGGCCCTGTCCGGCGGCCCCCTGTCCCTTTTCCTGGCGGGCTTGCCCACCGCGCCCCCTGGTCAGCGCGCTCACGCACTCGATGGCGTCTATTACGCCAGCGAAGAGGAAGCCGCCACATACCTGACTCAGGTCATCGCCCTGGCCCGCAGCATGGCGCTCCCATCCTTTTGGTTCTGGCGTTGGGCCGATATCCCCGAAGCGCACTGGCACGCGCCCCCTTACGACCGCTCGGCATGGCGACGCCACACCGGCCTGCTCCGGGCCGACGGCAGCGAGAAACCCCTGGTTCGGGCCCTGGCAGCCGAAGAGGAATCCTTCGACTTTCCCGAACTGGAGGTCGATCTCGACGCCTATCGTCACGATCCCTACCGTTATCTAGACTCGCTATGGAAAGCATTCGATTTCAACTGCCGGTGAATTTCTCATGACCCAAGGCATCATTGCAGCAGGCAGTGTGCACACAGCGGAAGCGGGAGCCGAGGTGTTGCGGGCGGGCGGCAACGCGGTCGACGCCGCGGTGGCCGCCACATTCGCCAGCTTCATGGCCGAACCCACCCTCGTCGCGCCGGGCGGGGGCGGATTCGCCCTCGTGTTCCGCCGCCGCAACGCCCGCTCCTGGCTCTACGACTTCTTTGTCGATTCCCCCGGCAAAGGCCTGAGGCGGGAGGACTGGCCCGATCCTCCCGACTTCTACGCCATCACCGTCAACTACGGTCCTACCCACCAACGCTTTCACATCGGTCGGGCCAGCGTGGCCACGCCCGGCCTCATTGCCGGCCTCTGTCGCTTGCAAGAGGACCTGGGGCGTCTTCCCCTCTCCGAAGCGCTGATGCCCGCCATCCATCTGGCCCGCACGGGCGTTCCCCTGGGCGATTTCGGGGCCTATGTGGGCGAATTGCTCTACGACATCTTCGCCGCGGACGATGCGCTCGCCCAACTGTTCGGCGCGCCCGACCAATTCCTGCGTCCTGACTTCATCTACAAAAATCCTGATCTGGCCGACTTCCTGGAACAACTGGGCCGGGAAGGCCCTGACCTCTTTTACCGGGGTGACGTCGCCCAGGCTATCCTCGCGGACCAGCGGGCCCATGGCGGCCTGATCACCCCTCAAGACCTCGCCGAATACCAGGTCATTGTGCGCGAGCCTCTGCATCAACACTATCGGCAGTATGAATTCCTCACGAACCCGCCGCCATCTCGCGGGGGCGCGCTCATTGCCTTCTCCCTCGCCCTGCTGGAGGAATACGCCCTGCCCCGCATCCCCTTCGGCGGCATCACCCATCTGGAACTGCTGACGGAGGTCATGCGTCAGACCAATCTCGCCCGGACCATGTTCGAGATATCGGGCGATGCGGCGGCTTTCCTCGCGCCCGAGCATGTGAACGAGCACGCCATCGAGCTGGCCCGTCGCCTGCGCTCCCACGCCCGTCGCCATCCCGAAGCGCCCATTCCCCCGCGCGAACACAGCAACACCAGCCATATCAGCGTCCTCGACGCCGACGGCAACCTCATCGCCCTCACCACCACCGCGGGCGAGACCCCCGGTTTCGTCGTCCCCGGCACGGGCCTCATCCTCAACAACATCCTGGGCGAAGCCGACCTCCACCCCGATGGCTTTTTGCAGGGCGAACCGGGCCAGCGCATCGGGTCGATGATGGCTCCCACCCTGGTGCTTCAGGGGAATAAGCCTGTGCTGGCTGTGGGCTCGGGCGGCGCCAACCGCATCCGCTCCGCCATCCTCCAGGTCTTCCTCAACTACACCGACCTGCATATGGACTTGCATCACGCGGTCGAGGCCCCCCGCATCCATTTCGAACGAAACGCCTTGCAGGTCGAACCTGGCTTTCCACCCGAGACGGTTGAAAAATTACGGGAATGGGGGTATGATATGACCCTGTGGCCCACCCGTCACATGTTCTTCGGCGGCGCGCACGCCGTCGGATTGAGCCCCGCCGGTTACTTCGAAGGCGCGGGCGACTCTCGCCGTTTGGGCGCTGTGGTACGCGTAATCTGACTTTGTCCTCTCCACCCTGACCTGTCCCGACGACGGCTCCGCCGTCGTTTTCTCTTTCTCTCACTACGATGACTTCGGAACCCAGCGATATCCAACTGAGCCAGGCGCTCCAGCGCTTTCGCGACGCCCATATGCAGGCCTTCCTGCAAGATTGGGTGAAGCGCATCCGCGGGGAAAGCTCCGAGCTGTTGAGCTATGACGAGGTGCGAAAAATCCTCCAAGCCCACGAAGTGGGCGCGCGCCCCAAGCTGGAGGAGGTCCCGCTGGATAAGATCGTGGGCAGCGTGGGGCGCTATCGCGACTTCAACAGCGCGTTTCTGCCCAAAAACGAGGCCCTGGAAGAGCGTTGGGCCCGGGTGGACGCGGCTCGCGAGACCCTGACCGGCCTTCCGCCCGTGGACCTACTGAAGGTGGGGGACCTGTACTTTGTGCGAGATGGGAATCATCGCGTCTCTGTGGCCCGCGCCCACGGCGAAAAGACCATCGAAGCCTATGTCACCCCTGTGGAAACCGCCCTGCCCATCGAGGCGAAGACCGCGGAGGAATTGCGGGCGTGGCTGATCGAAGCCAGTCGGTTGCAGTTCCTGCGTCGCACGGGCCTGGACAAACATGTCCCCGACGCGCCCATCCGCCTCACCGAACCGGGCCGTTACCGCGACCTCTACGAGCACATCGACGTCCATCGCTGGTATCTGGGCGAGGCCCGAGGCGAGGCGATCCCCTATGAGGAAGCCGCGTTGAGCTGGTACGAGAATGTCTATTTACCCCTGGCCCGCGCCATCGAAGAAAGTGGTTTGCTGAAAGAATTCCCCGGACGCACGGTCACCGACCTCTACCTGTGGCTATGCAAACACCGGGAGGAGCTGCGAGGCCGCTACGATCTGGTCCTGGATGAAGAAGCTGCGGTTGCCACCTTCGCCAGCGTGTACAGCGGCAAACCCCTGAAACGCGCGCTCAAGAGAGCTCGCCTGAAACTGGCCCAGCTGGCTGGGGGCGACCACGTCATCCTGGGGCTTCCTTCCCGCGAGAAGGGGGAGGATGAGGACGATGGGTGATGAATGAGAGGTCCATGAATCGCCTTTACATCTTCTGGAATCATGTGCGCGGCCGCACCTGCCACACATGCGCCTATCTTCACATCTTCATGAGCAGCGGCGACGGGCAGGTGAGCAAACGCCACGCATTCTGCCGGAATCCCGACAGTCCCTACGCCAACCGTCCCATTCCCAACGAGGCCTGGTGTCCTCACTATCGGGCCGCCAACCGCGCCCCCAAGGAGCAAGCCTCATGACCCCCGACATCTACCAACGCCCGGCCGAGCTGCTGCAACGGCTCATTCAATTCGACACCACCAACCCGCCCGGCAACGAAACCGAGATCATCGCCTTCATCAATAAGCTCCTCACCGAGGCGGGCCTTTCCACCCAGATCCTGGCCAAAGCGCCCCACCGCCCCAACCTCATCGCCCGGCTGAAGGGACGCGGCGAAGCCCCGCCCTTGCTCCTGCAAGGCCATGTGGATGTCGTCACCACGAAGGGGCAGCACTGGCAGGTTCCGCCTTTTGAGGGTCGCATCGCCGATGGCTATGTGTGGGGCCGCGGCGCGCTGGACATGAAGGGCGGCGTGGTCATGATGCTATCCTCGTTGTTGCGGGCCAAAGTCGAGGGGCTGACCCCGCCCGGCGACATCATCTTGGCCATCCTGGCCGACGAGGAAGCGGGCAGCGACATGGGCGCGAAATTCTTGGTGGAGGAGCATCCCGAACTGTTCGAGGGCGTGCGTTACGCCATCGGCGAATTCGGCGGGTTCACCTTCTACGTGGGCGACCAACGCTTCTATCCTATTCAGGTGGCGGAAAAGCAGATCTGCTGGATGAAAGCTACGGTGCGGGGTCCGGCTGGACACGGCTCCCGCCCCATCCGAGGGGGCGCCATGGCCAGGCTGGGGGAGATGCTGCTCAAGCTCGATCGCCATCGCCTGGCCGTGCACATCACGCCTGTGCCCAGACAGATGTTCGAGACCATGGCCGACGCCCTGGGCGGGGTGACGGGCGTCGCCCTGCGAGGACTTCTTTCCCCGCGTCTGGCGGATCGAATCATCGATCTCTTGGGCGAGCGAGGACGCCTGTTCGACGCCATGCTGCACAACACCGTCAGTCCCACCATCGTGCGCGGGGGCGACAAGATCAACGTCATCCTCTCGGAGGTGACGGTGGAGCTGGATGGGCGGCTGCTGCCGGGCCAGACGCCCGAGGACATGTTGCGCGAGTTACACGCCATCCTGGGCGATGACGTGCAGTTGGAGGTGCTGCGTCACGATCCCGGCCCCCCCGAGCCCGACATGGGGTGGTTCGACGTTCTGGCCGCCATCCTTCGGGAATTGGATCCCGAGGGCGTTCCCACGTCTTTGCTTCAGGTAGGAGTCACCGACGCCCGCTTCTTCGCCCGTTTGGGCATCCAGACCTACGGCTTCCTGCCCCTCAAACTCCCGCCCGACTTTGACTTCGCCTCCACCATCCATGCGGCCAATGAGCGCGTCCCCGTCGAAGCCATTGAATTCGGTGCGGAGGCCCTCTATCGAGCCATTCAGCGCATGCCAAAAGCGTAGCAAAAAAGACCCCAGCCAATGCGTCCGGGGTCTTTTTCATGTGTCATATCGTCGGCTTAATGGTGGTGATGGCCACCCTCGCCGTGCACGTGGCCGTGCGCGATCTCATCGGGCGTGGCCGGACGGATGCCCACCACTTTCACGTCGAAATGCAGGGTCTCGCCCGCCAGGGGGTGGTTGAAGTCCACCACGACGCCCTCGGGCCGGATCTCAGTCACATACACCTCAAAGATCTGGCCGGTCTGCGTGTCGCGCATTTGCAACCCCATGCCGGGCTCCACCTCCATATCGGGAGGGAAGGCCTCTTTGGGGATGATCTGGGTGGCGTTCTCATGCCGGGGGCCGTAAGCCTCTTCGGGCGGCACGGTGACATGCTTCTCTTCACCCACGCTCATGCCGGCGATCTCTTTTTCAAGGCCGGGAATGAGGTTGTTGTGGCCATGGAGATATTCCAGGGGCGCCATGCCCTCGGAGGAGTCGATCACATTGCCCTGATCATCGGTCAGGGTGTATTCGATGGAGACGACGT
>DUEQ01000287.1 GCA_011192085.1 Caldilineae bacterium | reverse complement strand
TAGCTTATCCGTTCTGATTTTCGCAAGAGATGAAAGCACTACCACTACCCTAACGCTTTCCCTCGGAATTCTCGTCCATAGCGGGTGGCGACAACTTCGGCCATGATGGCCAGGGCGATCTCCTCGGGCGTGCGCCCGCCCAGGTCGAGACCGATGGGATTGTGGATGCGGGCGAGGGCGTCATCGGAGAAACCCTCCTCTCGCAGTAGCTGCATGCGGCGGGCCATGGTCTTACGGGAGCCCAACGCGCCGATGTAGCGGACGTCGCTCTCCAGAGCCAGCTTGAGCGCGGGGATGTCCAGCTTGTCGTCGTGACTGATGACCGCGATACTGGCGCCGGGGTCGGGATGGAGGCGGGGAATGGCTTCCTGCGGCCAGGATACGAGAAGCTGGTCGGCGTGGCCGAAACGCTCGGAGGTGGCAAACACCGGGCGGGGATCGATGACGATGGTCTCGTAACCGAGCTCGTTAGCGAAACGCACCAGGGCGATGGCGATATGCACCGCGCCGATGATGATCAGGCGTTGAGGCGGGAAAAAGGGGATGATGAGGACCGAGGTGCGACCATCGGGCAGGACTGCGCCCGAGCGGGCCCGCTCTTCCCGAAATGCCGCGGTCAACATATCCGCCAGCGCCAAGGCATGACGGGCCAACTCGCCCACCGTCCGACCATCCCGATAGAACAGTCCCACTTCAGCCGTCCAGCGCCCCTCATAGCCCACGCCCAACACCACAGGCTCCTTATGCTCCCGGGCGGAAAGGAGCTCCCTCCACACCTGATTCGGCTGCCAGGGCAGGATGAAGACCTGAATCTTGCCGCCGCAGGTGAGGCCCGCCTCCCACGCCCATTCGTCGCTGATGCCGTAGGTCTTCAGGCGAGGACGTCCCTCGGCCAGTGTGTCCAGGGCCTCCTGCACCACGGCGCTCTCCACACAGCCGCCGCTGACCGAGCCCACGAAGTCACCCGATTCGGCCACAGCCATCATCGCGCCTAGAGGGCGAGGCGATGAGCCATAGGCTTTGACGACGATGGCGAGCGCGCCGCGCTGGCCGGTCTCGGCCCAGTGGGTGAGCGCGAGGAGGGGGTCCTGGGTCATGGCGACTGAATGTGCGGGAGGATGCGCTGGAGCAAACGGGCCTTGGGCATGTAACCCACGATGCGCTCGACGGGCGCGCCATCTTTGAACAGGATGAGGGTGGGGATGCCCATGATACCGTACTGCGCGGGCGTTTGGGGATTATGATCCACATCCAGTTTGGCGACCTGCACCCGACCGTCGTACTCCTCGGCCAGCTCCTCCAGGATGGGCGCGATGAGACGGCAGGGTGAGCACCACACGGCCCAGAAATCAACGATGACGGGGAGAGCGCTCTCCAGAACTTTTTCGCGGAAATCCGCATCGGTGACAGGGAAAGGTTGCGACATGGTGAAAGTGAATATGAGTGGCTATCGGATTGTAGACAAGGAAAATGGTACACCAAAAGGATCGGTTAGACAAATACAAAAATCCCGACCCTCGGGGCCGGGATTGAGGAGCCACCCGCCGGATTCGAACCGGCGACCGACGCATTACGAGTGCGTTGCTCTACCGGCTGAGCTAGGGTGGCGCTTCTGTGTATAATTATTATAGCGATTTCCGCCCGACCTGACAAATTCGGAGGCCGCAGGTCGAGGTCGGTTGACTGGCAAAAATCTGTGGCCTTTTCCTTTGGCCGCATGGCCCCCTCCAATCGCCCCCCGAGCTGCGCTCAGGGGGAGGCCATCCGGTTCTACGACGCCTTTTCCAAGAGAACATGGTCTCTCTCCCCTGAAAACGAGCGTAGCGAGTTTCGGTAGAGGGCCGGGGAGGGGGCAAAAAACCACGACAAAGGAATTGCAACCACGCCACGCTCCACACCCACACCTCCCATGCGCATTCCCCTGCACGATACGCACTGGCGCCTCGCCCGCGCCGAGCCCATCCCCACCGATGGACCGCTGGATGACCCCGCCGCGCTGACCGATTGGCTCTCCGCCCGCGTGCCCGGCAGCATCCAGCGCGACCTCATGGCCGCGGGCCGCCTGCCCGACCTTGAGCATCTGCTCGACCTGCAAGAGGCGCTGGCCTGGGTGGATGGCAGCGACTGGTGGCTACAGCGGGAGCTACCCGCCATCGAGCCGCGCCAGCGGGCGTGGATTGACTTTAGCGGCATCGATTACTTCGCCGCGGTGACGCTAAACGGTCAGGAATTGGAACGGCGGGCGGGCATGTACAGCCCGCGGCGGTATGAGATCACGGAAGGGCTGCGGAATGGACCCGCCATGCTGGGCGTACGCATCTGGGGCGCATGGGCCCTGCCCACGTGGCCGCGCACGCGCCTCTTCCGGTTGAAGAAATGGCTGGCGAGCAAGGTGCAACGCGGCGGGCTGGAGCCCTTCTCGGACCGGCTGCTGACCCTGAAAGCGCCTGTGCACTTCGGCTGGGATTTCGCCCCCAGGCTGCTGGCCGCGGGGGTATGGGACGACGTGCATCTCCATGTGTCGGGCCGGGCCGCGATCACCGGGATGTGGGCTCGGGCCGATTGGGGCCCGAAGTTTGGGCTGATGGTGCGATTGGAGCTGGATAGCGCGCGGGAGGAGCCACTGCGCTTGCGGTTCGACCTGATCTCGCTGACCGCAGAGGCCCCGCCTCAGCGGGCCGAATTCCACTTTCGAGCACGCGCCGGTCGATCCACCCGCCATGTCTGCTGGCCCGACGTCCGCCTGAACCCCTGGACCACCCACGACCGCGGCGTTCCCCACCGTTATCGCCTCATCGCCACCCTGATGGATGCATCGGGCCAGGTGACGGACGCCCGCGCCCAGGTTATCGGCTCCCGGCGTTTCGGTTGGCGCATCGACAGGGGCGTGCACTACCCCTTGCTTAATGACGAACCCATCCGCTTTCGCGGCGTCAACTGGGTTCCATTGGATCTGCTGCCAGGGGATGAGGACGAGGAAATGCGCTATCGGAAGTTGCTTCAGGCCGCGGTGGATGCGGGCGTCAACGCCATCCGGGTGTGGGGCGGCGGCGGACGGGAGCGCCCCATCTTCTATGATCTGTGCGATGAGCTGGGCCTGCTGGTGTGGCAAGAGATGCCCATTGCCTGCGTGTTTCTGGACGCCTTGCCCGAGGATGACGGCTTCATCAAGCTGGTGCGCCAGGAAACGCGTGGCATCATCCGAGCATTGCGAGGCCATCCCAGCGTGATCATGTGGGGAGGGGGCAACGAATGGGGGCCGGACCGGTTCAAAGGGGTGGCCCAAGCCATGGGCGAGACGGCCGCGCGGGAGGACCCCTCGCGGCGGTGGCTGCCCGCGTCGCCGGGCCCGCACGATAGCCACAACTGGCTGGTGTGGCACGAGAAGGCGTCGCCCGCGGCCTATGCCCGCGATCCCGCGCCCTTGCTCAGCGAGTTTGGGCTGGCCGCGCCGCCCGACGTGGGAACGTTGCGCGCCATGCTGCCGCCGGATGGGGTTTGGCCGCCGGGCGAAGGGTGGCGGGCGCGCAAGGCGGAGATCGGGACATTGCAGCACTATGCCCGATTTTTCATACCCGACCAGGAGGGGCAGGAGAGCTCAGCACGCGATCCGTTGCAGTCATTCGTCCACGCGAGTCAGGAGGCGCAGGCGCGGGGGCTGCAACAGGGCATGGAAGCCTATCGGCTACGGGAGGACGCCGCGGGGACCTTTCTGTGGCAGTGGAACGAGCCCTGGCCCGCGATCTCGTGGAGTGTCTGGCCGCATCGAGGGCCATCCAAGCGCGCTTTCGGGCAAATCGCCCGCTCCTACGCGCCGCTGGCCCCCCTCGCCCGCATCCATGCCGACCGCATCGAGCTGTGGGTGGTGAACGACGGGCCGCGGGCGTGCCAAGCATGCATCCTGACGGCGAAGCTGGACGGGCGAGTCCTCTGGTCGGGCCAGGCGTCCGCCCGGCCCGGCGAACGCGTCCTTATCCAGACGCTGCCCCTCCCTTCAACGCCGGGACGGTTCACCCTGCGGCTGAGGGGGGATGGCGTGAACGCGGTCAACGACTATCCCCTACCCTGGCCCTTTCCTCCCGCCAAACGCTTGCGCCCGCGGGCCTGGCTGGCCTCGCTGGTCATGCGCTGGCTGCTGCGCTGGTGACCCTTCCCCATACCAGGAGATCCTCCCCCAATGGGATCACCCGCCCATCCTGCAATCGGGGCGCGGGAGCCATGTGGCGCGCCGGGGGCAGGGCGGGCAAACCGCCCAAAAGCTGGGGACCGATGGTGACGGCCAGCCAGTCGGCCAGGCCCGCGCGCAGGAAAGCGGCGTGCACGGTGGGCCCGCCTTCCACCATCAGGGTGGCGATGCCGCGGCGATGCAGCGTGGCGAGGGCTGCGGGCAGGTCGACGCGGCCATCCGCGGCCAGGGGTTGGGGCAGGACGCGCGCGCCCTGGGCCATGAGTCGTTGACGATGGTCGGGCGGCGGCGCGGGGCCGGTGAGCAGCCAGGGAGAGCGAGGATGGGCGAGCAGACGCGCGCGGTCGGGAAAGCGAAGATAGGTGTCCAGCACGATGGGCTGGGGGGGATCGCCAGGGGTCTCCCGCACCGTGAGCCGGGGGTCGTCGGCCAGGACCGCGCCCACGCCCACCAGGATGCCATCGCAGAAGGCGCGCAGGCGATGGGTGAACTGCCGGGAGGCTGCGCCGCTGATGGCGAGGGGGCGGCCATCGGGCCAGGCCACGCTCCCATCCAGGGTCTGGGCCCAGGCCAGGATGACCAGGGGACGATGGGGGGGCCGGGGCGATCGGGTCAACGCGTCGAAGAAATCAGTGAGGTTTGTCACCTTTGCCGAGGATCTGGAGCCGATTCAAATCGATCTGGTGTCGCATGCGGATGGCTTTGGTGGACAGGTAGAAGGCGTTTTCGGGACGGACGGGGGCTTGAATGGGCACGCGCTCCCGCACGTCGACGCCCAGGGCCCTCAGGCTTTCGACTTTGTCGGGGTTGTTGGTGAGCAGGAGGATGGAGCGGACGCCCAGATCGGCCAGCATGGCCGCGGCGATGTCGTATTCCCGCTCGTCGGCTTGATGCCCTAGCATGAGGTTGGCCTCCACGGTGTCGTACCCCTGGTCTTGCAGGTTGTAGGCGCGCAGCTTGTCCAGCAGGCCGATGCCGCGGCCTTCCTGCCGCAGATAAAGCACGACGCCCTGGCCCGCCTCGCCGATGATGCGCATGGCTCCATGGAGTTGATCGCCGCAGTCGCAGCGTCGCGAGCCCAGCACATCGCCAGTGAAGCATTCGGAATGGACGCGCACGAGGACGTTATCCTGGTCCCGCACCTCGCCCATGACCAGGGCGAGGTGCTCTTTGTCATCTTTGCTGTTCTCGTAGAGGCAGAGGTAAAATTTGCCGTAGTCGGTGGGGATGCGGGCGCAAGCCAGTTGTTGCACGTGAATGGACATGAATGTGGAAAGGAGGGGGCGTGTGATGGGGTTATTTTTGCCGGGCCACGAGGTCCACGGTGAGGGTGACTTCATCGGCCACGGTGAGGGTGTTGGCGAAGTTGAGGGGTTCGATGCCGTAATCGCTCATCTTGATCTGCGCGGTGGCCTGGCCGGTGAGCACGCCGTTGGCCAGTTTGGCCCGAACATCGAAGACCACGGGGTGGGTGATGTCCCGTATGGTGAGGTCGCCCGCGAGTTGGAACGCGATCTCCTGACCTTCGGTGTAGGAGGCGGGGACGTTGCGTATGGCTGTGGCTCTGAATTCGGCAATCGGGTATGTCAAGAAGCTCGGGCCGTTTTCTTTAATCCACTTGTCGCGGCGGGGTTGATCGCTGGTGAGCGCGCTCAGGTCGACGCGGATGACGGCGTCCACGGGGGTTTGCGCGAGGTCATCGGGGTTGACGCGGATCTCGCCCTCGACTTGCTTGCTGACGCCGACCGTCGTCACCACGCCGGGCTGGATGCCCAGCTTGGGCAGGGCTTTCTCCAAAAAGCGTTCTTCCACCGCGTAGGCGGCCTGAGACTGGTCCGAATCCACCACGAAGGTGCGTTGGCCTTCGGTCGCGGGGGGAAGGGTGGGCGCCTGAGTGGGTGCGAGCGTGGGTTCGGCTTGGGGTGCGGGGGAGCCGCAGGCCGCGAGGAGGGCGATGAGCAGGGGCAGGAACAGGATGGGGAATCGTATGCGTGTCATGGTGCGTCTCCTTGTGTGGGTTCAGGGTGTGGGTGTGGGCAGGTGAAGCTGGATGCCTTGGGGAAGGTAGGGGAGAGGCGCGGCGCTGGCCCCATACGCGCCTGCCAGCTCCCGTATGAACATGGCGTAGAAGCCCTCGTGCTGCATGTCCTGCCGCAGATCGCTGACCACGAGGCCCGGTTCAAATCCGTATGTCTCGAACCGCGGGGGGAAGTCGTGGTCCCGGGCGAGGATGTGGATGGGGGTGTCGAAGCTGTCGGCGCGGCGGGAGACGCGCGGGGGCTGATGATCGCCGATGAGGATGAAGATGGCGTCTTCGCTGGCGGGCGTGTCAAGGATGAGCTGGCTGAGGGTTTCCCATTGGTAGCGGATGGCCTCTCGATAGTGCTTAATGTTATCACGATGAGGGATGGGTTCGCCAATGGGCGGGGGGGAGGGCCAGTTGGGATCGTTCAAGTCGCGCCAGTTGGCCGTCAGGGGGGGCAGGGGAGCCCAGGGGTAATGGGAGTTTTGCGTCAGGTAAACAAGGAAAAGGGGGAAGGGGCTCTGGCTGCGCAGGAGCTCCCGAGCTTTGTTCAGGGTGAATTGGTCGGGCGGGGAGGGGCCCCAGCCGTAGAGCGGCCCCTGGTAGTCGAGATCGGCGAAGCGTAGCCAGCGGTCGGGGCCGTAGAGGGCGTCGTTGGCTTCGTCCTCGGCCGCGCTCAGGGCTCGCTGAATGGGGGCAAGGCGCACATGATGGTATCCCTGAGTCTGTAAGTAGCGCCCCAGGCTGGGATAGGGTTGCCGGATGAAGCGGTCTTTGATCGCAAGGAATTGGGGCTGTGAGCTGATGTACAGGCCGAATTCAGCGCTGGTGTAGGCCATCCAGGAGCCGCCGCCCCAGGTGGGCGATCGGCTGAGGCCGGTTTCCATGGTCCAACCGCCGTCCCGCAGCCGGGCCTCCATCTCCGCCATGAGCGCGAGGTAGTCGTTGGTGAAGTGGCTGCGTTTGTAGAGAACGCTGCCATAGGATTCGATGAAGATGAGGTAGATGTTGGGTTTGCGGAAGAGGCGCGTGGTGCGGGCGTAGTCGTAGATGGCTTCGGGGTGGATGCGATCATACGCCTGGACGTCCTCGCGGGCGAGTAGGGAGGCGCGGGTGTTGGCAAGGAGTTTGGCGCTCAGGCTGTTGAGTTCAGATGCAGGTTGGGCCGCTGCGCGGCCTTGTGTCAGGGTCAAGGCGAGGAAGAGGAGGATGAGGGCGATGGCGGCCAGCCGAGACGCCCGCCCCATCCGTTCCACTGGCACGCGCATGAACCAGAGGATGATGAGTTTATACAGCAGCAAAAACGCGATCACCAAGGTCAGGGCGATGAGGAGGAGCTGCCACGCACTCAGTCGCAGGCCGTCGATGAGGAAGCCGACGCCGCTGATGAAGAAGCGGATGTCGTTGTAAAGGATGGGTGAGGTGTGGTACAGACTCAGAATGACGCTCTCGTAGATGGCGTAGAGCAGGGTCAGGAGGTGGAGGAGGAAGAAGGCGCGGCTAACCCATTTGCGGCGGGAAGCGCGCCACAGGGGACGGGCCAGGAGAAAGAGGAGCAGAAGGAGGCTGATCTCCAGGTTGAAGCGAAAGATGTCGGGGTTGTCGCGCGTGAGCAGCCGCTGGAGGGGGACCGAGGGCAGAAAGGCGGCGTCCTGGGCGTTGAGGAGGTAGAGGGGGAGGAAGAGGAGGAAGTTGAATGTGAGGAAGCCCGCCCAAAACCATAGACCGGGCGGGATGGGAAGGAGTGTACGCTTGGTTCGCGGGGGGATGCGAGGCGAGGAGAGAGGGGACATAAGGCCGGAGGATCAGTGATCGGCGTTGGGATCGAAGGAGGGATGTTGGGCGAGGAGGGTTTCGACGTCGATGCGGGTGGGGCCGCTCATGGCGCCATGACGGGCGGTGGCCACGGGCCGGACGGGAAAAGCGGGGAAGAAGCGCATGGCGTCGGAGGTGGCCAGCAGCGCGCCGCGGGCGCCCAATTTGAGCACGACGGCCCGTGGGCCCTGCGAAAGCAGGGCGCTGGCCGCCGCCCTCGCCGCCTCGTCCGAATCGATGAGAAACCCCACCAACGCCTCCGTCTCAGGCTGATTGGGAGAGAGAACATCCGCATCCTGCCACAGCGCCCGGCCATACGGCCTAGGCGGCCCCGCATCCACGAAAATGGGGACATCCGCTTTGCGAGCCAGGGACACAGCCCGCAGCAATGCTTCCTCCGGCGTTTCGAAATTGAACAACAGCCCATCCACCCTGTCGATAAGGGGCCCCAACCGGGCCTCCACATCCTGGGGCCTCAGCGTGAGATTCGCCCCCGGTGCGATGATGAACGCAGTCTCGCCATCCGGCTCCACCAACAGCACGCCCGCGCCCGTGGGCGCATAGACGGCCGTGCTCACCGTCTCTCGCACCCCCCACCCGCCGATGGAGGGGACAAGTCCCGAGACGGAGAGGAGCGGTGTGGCGGCGAAAAAGTAGCCCAGACCGATGCCAGCTCCCACCGCCTGCCCACACAGCCAGTTAATGAGGACGTTGATGATGTTGAACACCACCGAGACCCCGAACGCGCTCAGCACCGCCCGCCGTCCGCAGCCGGTGACCGCAGCATAGACCTTGGCCAGTGGGCCGCGGCCCGCCAGCGAGAGACCGACGGGCAGCCGTCCGGTGATCCGCCGCAGAAAGCGGCCCTCCGGCACCAGCGCCCCTACGATCAG
>DUEQ01000286.1 GCA_011192085.1 Caldilineae bacterium | reverse complement strand
TACTTTTTCAAAAAGTGCGCGAAAATACGAATAAAATAAGTAATTTATTGCAAATTTATTTCTTTATTCTGTGTGTAAAGGCTCCTGTCCCGGCTGCGTCGAATCTTCGAAACCCCGCTTGCCTGCAACCCGTCCCAGTTGGAGGCGCTGAAAATGGACGATAGATGATGGATCATGGAGGGTAGAGGCGCATGACCTATCGTCCATCCTCCTTTTAACAGATGCGCGGGAGCAGATCGCCGCTGAGCATAGGAACGATGCGCTTCGCGCCCAGCGCGGTCTCCATGATCACTTTGCCCGGATGCGCGGCCGTCACCCGCCCGATCTGCGCGGCCTGTCGTCCCAGGGGATGGGCGCGCATGGCTGCCAGCGCCGCGTCCGCCTCCTCGGGCGGGACCAGCGCAATGAACACACCCTCGTTGGCCACGTACAACGGATCCAGGCCCAGCAACGCGCACGCGCTGGCCGCGGCCTCATCCACGGGCGCCGTCCCCTCCTGGAACAGGATGCCCACGCCCGAAGCTTGGGCCAGTTCGTTCAGCGCGGTGGCCAGCCCCCCGCGGGTGGCGTCGCGCATGGCGTGCACATGAGGCGCGGCCTGCAGCAGATCGGCCACAATGCCGTGGAGGGGCGCGGCGTCGCTTTTCAACGCCGATTCGAAGCCCAATCCCTCTCGCAAGGTCATGATGGTCATGCCGTGGGCCGCGATGGGCCCATTGATGAGGATGACGTCGCCCGGTTGGGCGTTGCTGGCGTCGATGTGCAGATGCTCGGGCGCGATCCCCACCCCCGCCACGCTGATGTAGACCCCATCCCCCTTCCCTCGCTCCACCACCTTCGTATCCCCGGCCACCAGCCACACGCCAGCCCCTTTCGCGGCTGCGGCCATATCGTCCGCTATGCGGCTCAGATCGGCCATGGGCAGCCCCTCCTCGATGATGAAGGACGCGGCCAGCCACAAGGGCCGGGCGCCCATCATGGCCAGATCATTCACCGTGCCATAAACGGCGATGTCGCCGATGCTGCCGCCTGGGAAGAACAGGGGGCTGACCACATGGCCGTCGATGGAAAAGACCAACCGGCCCGAGTCGGCCAGGTCGCCCACCGCGGCGTCGTTGAGTCGATCCAGCAGGGGATTGCTGAATCGGCTGCCGAAGACGCGTTGGATAAGTTGTTGGGTCATGCGCCCACCAGAGCCGTGGGCCAGGGTGATGCGTTCCGTCATAGCATAGGGGGATCAAAGTGAAAGGTCTTGATACAAGAAATGAGCGGCGCACGCGCCTTCGTCGGAGACCATGCAGGGCCCTTGGGGGCGTTCGGGGGTGCAGGCCCGGCCAAAGAGCGGGCATGCGCGCGGTTCGATCACCCCTCGGAGCATCTCGCCGCATCGGCAGCCGGGTGGTTCTCGCGAGGGAACGTCGGGCAGGGCGAAACGAACGGCCGCGTTGTAGGCCCGGAATTCGGCCCGCAGGCCCATGCCGCTGGTCGGGATGCGCCCAAAGCCCCGCCAGTCCGCGTCCACAGGCTCGAAGACCTGATTCATGATCGCCAGGGCCGCGGGGTTGCCCTGGGGCGTCACCGAGCGGCTGTACGCGTTCTCGGCCCGGGCCTGACCCCGCGCGACCTGGCGCACCAGGGCCCGTATGGCCAGCAGAATGTCCACCGGCTCGAAACCAGCGATGACCACCGGCATGGCGTAGTCTCGCGGGAGGAAGCGCCAGCCATCCAGCCCGATGATGATCGAGACATGGCCCGGCCCGATAACGCCATCAAGGCGCACTTCACCCGCGTCCAGGATGGCGCGCATGCCGGGCGGGGTGTATTTGTGCATGGAGAGGATGGCGTAGTTGTCCAGGCCGCGAGCTCGGGCCTGGAGGATGGATGCCGCCACCCCCGGCGCAGTGGTCTCGAAGCCGACGCCCAGGAAGATGACCTGGCGGTCGGGATGGGCTGCGGCCAGGTCCACCGCATCCATGGGGGAGTAGACGATGCGCACATCTGCGCCGGCGGCCGCGGCCTGTTGCAGGGTGTGGGATGTGCCGGGCACGCGCACCATGTCGCCAAAGGTGGCGATGATGACACCGGGCAGTTGGGCGAGGGCGATGGCCTGATCGATGTCGCGCTGGGAGGTGACGCAGACAGGGCACCCCGGTCCGGAGAGCAGCCGCACCCCCTTGGGCAAGAGCTGGCGGATGCCGAATTGCATGATGGCGTGGGTGTGCCCGCCGCAGAATTCCATGAAGGTCATGGGCTGGTCGGCCAGCGCGTGGATGTCATTCAGGATCTGGCGGGCGAGTTGGGGGTCGCGGAAGGCGTCGAGGAGCATGGTGAAATGGTCGGAGAGGCTAGTCGTCGGGATCCAGGTCCGACATCTGGCGGAGGAGGTCCAGGGTGATGCGAGCCTCTTCGGGATCGACGATGCTGATGGCGAAGCCGGTGTGGACGAGGACATAGTCGCCCACCTGGGCCTGGGGCAGAAGTTGCAGGCTGATGGTGCGGCGGATGCCGCCGAATTCCACTTGGGCCAAAAAATCGTCTTGGATGGTGAGGATTTGGGCGGGGACGGCAAGGCACATGATCGGAGAAGGGGAGAGCAGGGGCGGATGGCGTGGGGTGCGGGTCAGGCGTTGGCAGCGGCGATGACGGCCTGTCCCAGGGAGAGGCCGCCATCATTGGCGGGAACCTGGTGATGGGTGAAGACCTGGAAGCCGTCCGCGCGCAGGCCCGCGGCCAGTTCTTCCAGCAGAATGCGGTTTTGAAAGCAGCCGCCGCTGAGCGCGACCTGGTTCAGGCCCGTTTCGTCGCGGAGATGGCGAGTGAGAGCCTGAGCAGAGGCGATGAGGGTGGCGTGGAAGCGGGCTGCGATGCGGGTTCGAGGCTCGCCCGCGCGCAGGGCCGTCACCACATGGCGGATGATGGTCTCGGGCGGGAGCTCATAGAAGCCTGGCTCCGGCTGACGCCACGACAGGGGCCAGGGGTCGGGCAGAGGCAGCGCGGTCGCGGCCAGAGCTTCCAGCTCCATCGCGGCCTGTCCCTCGTAGGTGACCTCTTCCCGCACGCCGAGCAGCGCGGCCACCGCGTCGAACAGGCGACCGCAACTGGAGGTGAGGGGGGCGTTCAGGCCGCGAACGATCTGTTTGGGCAGCGCGGCGCGCAAGGGGGCGGGCGCCCGGCGCACCACGTCCAGGTCGGGCGGGAGTTCGCCCAGGGTCTGAAGAAGCAAGGTCAGGGCGATGCGTCGGGGCTCTCGGATCGCGGCTTCG
>DUEQ01000285.1 GCA_011192085.1 Caldilineae bacterium | reverse complement strand
TTCCTTACACCGCTCAAAACGAGGTGAAAGCGTATGAACAAGCAAAGAATCTGGTTCAGTTTATTCATTGCCATGCTGGCCATGGCCCTCCTGATTCCCGCCAGTGTATTCGCCACAGGTCGCCCGGACCCAACTCCTGGCGATGGCTCGAACGTCACCATCACCTTTGTGGGGCCGGTCAACAGCAAGTCCGATGCCATTCCCGGCCCCTGGGTTATTGCCGGACGCACGGTTCAGGTGACGCGTCAGACCACGTTCAATGTGGATCCGGCTACGATCCAGATGGGTGACGTGGTGAAAGTGCGCGCCAGGGTGGACCGCCAGGGCGCACTGACTGCGCTGGCCATCAACAAGGTGCAGGTCCGGCAGATGGTCCATTTCAGGGGCCGCATCCAGAAGATCGCCGATAGCTACTGGATGGTGGCCCAACAGAAGGTGCTCCTCACGGCGGATACGGTGATCGAAGGGGCCGAGCCTCATGTGGGCGATCTCGCCGAGGTTTGGGGCGAGCCCACAGCCGATGGCGTGGTCGCCAGCCGCCTTCGGGTGATCTCCCGGCATCGTTTTACCGTCATCCGTGGCGTGGTCGAGGCGCAGAGCGAGACCCAATGGGTCATCGATGGCCGCGCGGTCAATGTGAATGAGAACACTCGGATTACAGGAGCCCCTCAGGTTGGGGATCAAGTCGTCGCGGTGGTGCAGGTTGAGGGAGATGGCAGCTTCACCGCTCGCAGCATCCATAAGATCCCCGCGGCGCTGCCCCAGGATCGGGTGACCTTTTCCGGCTTTGTCACCGAGATCGAAGAGGGCAGCCCGACCAAATGGGTGGTGACCCGAAACGCCACACCCCACCGCGAGGCCGAGACCTGGGTGGTTTGGGTGAGTGAAGCGACCCAGATATGGCCCGAGGATGCGGAGGTTGAGGTCGGCTCGTGGGTGAAGGGTTTTGGCGAGCCCAACGAGGATGAATCGGTGAACGCCCTGGCTGTGCGGGTGGTGGACGCCCCGCGCGTCTCCTTTGCTGGCGAGATTCAGCAGCAGCCGGAGTCGGGCGTCATCGGCGATTGGGTGATCGACGGCGTGACCGTCCATGTTTCGGACGCAACCCGAGTCATCGGAGACCCTGAGGGTTGGGATGGCTATGCCCAGGGCTACGGCGTGCTGAACCTGGACGGCTCCATCGACGCCATCGTCATCGGCCCCATGCCCCATTGATTCCGTCGCTTTCCAAGAAAAAAGGCCGCTCTCCCATGCGGAGGGCGGCCTTTTGCGCGGTGCGTCTCTTTTGGCGATGCACGTCATGGGTTGGGATCGTATTTGCAGCGCTTGCCTTCGATGCCGTTCATGTGGATGCAGAGCATGATGATAGCGGGGCGCCAGTAGGTCTCGCCGGGCGGGCTGGGGTCCATGATGGCCCAGTAGTACTGTTCATCATTCTTCGTCCAACTGGGATCGGGTATGTAGATGAGGGACATGATGCCCACCCAGGGCCAGTGTTGTTCGGCCCACTGATACGCCCGCACCAGATAATCGCCCTGCACGAAGGGGTCGATGCCCGCGTTCGCGCCATGCCAGTAGTAGGGGCTGTCGGGGCGGTCGTCCCAGGTCCATCCGAATTCGAGGATGGCGATCTGTTTATCCCCATCCCCGTACTGCTCCATCAGGCGACGGATGTCCTCGGCATGGCGGAAGGAGTAGACTCGCAGGCGTTCGGGCGGGCTGGGGTCGTTGTTGTAGTATTTGGGATTCGTGGCTACATCGGCGGGGTCGGTTTCGGGCGGCAGGGCGTAGCCCGCGGCGTGAATGCCCAGCATATCGAAGTAGCCGTCGCTGTCGCCGCCCATGGCCTCATACATCTGAGTGTAGAATTTGATGTCGTACATGGCGTCGGCCTGGTCCGCGGTGGTGGGGGCCATGCCCGCGGTGATGACAATGGCGTTGGGATCTGCAGCCTTGATGGCTGCGTAGGCCTTCTTCAGCAGCATGGCGTAACCCGCGGGGTCCACCGGTTTGCCGCCCCATTCGCGGGAGAGGTTAGGCTCGTTCCAGACTTGGTAGGCGTGGATGCGGCCGCGGTAGCGCGCGGCCAGCGCTCCCACGAATTCCGCGAAGTCATCCGCGTTCTCAGGGGGATCGCCCGCCCAGAAGGCTTTGTCGCTGGGGGAGACGCGAACCAGGAGTTTGAGGCCATGCTTTTCCACCTGATCCACCACCCGGTCCGCGATGCTCCAATCGAATTGCCCCTTGCCCGCGCCCTCGATGTCCTGCCAGGCGAACCATTGCTTCACCCAATGGAAGCCCGCATCGGCCATGATGCCCAGGTCGCGGTCAGCGGTTTCGGAGCGCCACCACAAAAAGGCTTGCGCGCCGTAGTCGGGCGAATGGACGGTGATGGGACTGCCGGGGTTGCTGGGAGGCATGGTGGCGGTGGGCGGAGGCGCCGCGGTGGGCTGGTCGGCGGGAGGGGGCGTGGGCTGCGGAGGCGTGGGTTG
>DUEQ01000284.1 GCA_011192085.1 Caldilineae bacterium | reverse complement strand
TTTGAAGTGATCAACGATAAAATCGGCGTAGTCGAGATAGCGGTCGATCTCGTCCTGCGTTTTGAATCGACTGTAGCCTGTGGTTCCCGGATCTTCGATCTCCGGGTCCCAGAAGACCAGGCAATAGATGATCGTGATGCCTTTCTCAGCTAGGTCGGTGATGAATTGATCGTAGAGCGGATCAACCGTCTGCTGGGAGTAAAGACTCGGATCTTCCGCCACGTCGCTCCAGTCAAAGACATCCAGGGAGAGACGTGTCCATTTGAACCCTGTGCGTTCGTGATAATCGAGGATGTAGTCGGCGTCATTCTGAGTGTGAATCAAGGTACGCAGGCCGCCGAGTTGATCGCCGATGTAGTTCTCGGCCAATTCGCTGCCGCTGCGGGTGGGGATGAGGGTTTTGGGACGGGTGTTGCCTGTTTGCAGGTCCACGCCCTGCTGTTCCCCAGACGTGGGCCGCGAGAAGCCGCTGGTGTTGCCGGTGGCGTCGGTGGCGGTGGCGGTCAGATGTGGACCAGCGAAGGCGCCGCCCGCATCCAGAGTGAAGTAACCCACGCTGTCGGAAGTGGCTTGGCCCTCATATACATCGCCCTGCTCGCCGGCCGTGGAAAAGACCTCTACTGTGCAGTGCGCGCACGTCACCCCCTCGATGGTGCCCGCGCTCAGGTTGAAGCCGATGATGGTGGGCGCTGTTCGCTCATCGTTGCCCCCTTCGACCAGGCTGATGCCCTCGGTATTGCTGTAGATGCGGTTTTGGGTGATGGTGTTGCCCACGGAACCTGCGCCGATGACACTCACGCCGATGGGATTGTGCGCAATCACGTTCTGCGGACCGACCACGGTATCGTGCGCGCCTTGGTCGATGGTGATGCCCGCTTGCCCGTTCGGCAGGGGCGTGCTGCCGTCGGCGGCCAGACCGATCGTGTTGTTGCTGACCGTGTTGCCCGCGCCGCCGCAACAGACGTAGACACCGCTCTGGCCCACGCCGGCGATGAGATTGCCCGTGATTGTGTTCTGAGCCGCCTGGTAGATGTGAACGCCATCCCGGCTCAAGTTGCCGGCAGTCTGGCCGCTTCGATCGGTGCCGATGAAGTTGCCTCGAACAGTGTTGCCCGTCGTTTCGGCGCCCCAGACACCGACGCCAAAGCTGCCGTCGCCACTCAGCAGGTTGTCTTCGATGACGTTGCCGCTGGCGCCCTCCCGCAGCCCCACGGCTGCCCCGGGAAAGTTGAGGATCTCCAAGCCACGCACCACGTTGCCATCCGAAGAAATGTCCAGACCGTGGACATCCTCGCCGCTGAGTTGGGAGCCATCCAGCACCACGCCGGCGTTGCTGGCGTCAATGGTCAGGTTTCCCCGAGTCAACACGGGCAATGGCGTGGTGAGGTTGATGGTTACGGGTGCGGCGGGTGGGAAGACGGACGCATCGAAAGTGATCGTGTCGCCGGGCTGGGCACTGAGAAGCGCCTGGCGGAGCGTGCCGGGGCCGCTGTCGGCGGCGCTGGTTACGACCAAGCTGTCCGCACTACGTTTTCCAATCGAGGCCAAAACGGAAGAGGGCGTGGCGACCTGGACAGGCATGAGTTGAATGCTAATGACTGCGAGTGCTGCCAAAAAGATAACGAAGATTAGCTCTATTGGCTTGTTCATCTTGTTTTCCTTCCGCTGTGCTCCAAGTTATCCTTTGATGGTTGGCGGCCCAACGAGAGCGTCAGCGGCGGGGCGTGCCGTCCAGAACCACCGTTGGCGCTCCCAAGCCTGAATTTTCGCCGCCACGGTTCGCGAGGGGCGCAGCCCCGTCCGCTGAACGCCGAGTTAGGCTGGGGGAAGGTATCCGATGTACACCCCTCGCCCAGACAACCCCTCGCGTTCATAACTCACATGCAGGCCGCTTTGCTCCAATGCTCTACTGTACTCCTCGGCGCTAAACAGCCCTAACCGATGTCGCTCTTCAAACGTTTTGATCCCTTCTTT
>DUEQ01000283.1 GCA_011192085.1 Caldilineae bacterium | reverse complement strand
GGACCTCCGACCCCGAGGTCTCCGTCAAACGCTTCAACCCCGACAAGCACGCCCACGATTACCCCATCGAGACCGAGGCCAACGCCTGGGGCGAGGAAACCTACGACCTGCCCGAGCCTCCCGGCGCAGACCCGATTAGCGCGGCCGCGGCCTGGCTGGGGGACGGCCCCAACTACATCACGGCCGAGGCTCTTTACGAAAACCTGAATGACGGCGACGAAGACAACGACCCCCTCATCATATCCGTCCGGGCCAAGGAGGATTACGACAAAGGCCACATTCCCGGCGCAATCTGGGCCAGCCCCAAGGAACTCTTCACCGAGGATATGCTTAGCAAGATCGATCCCGACCGGGACATCGTGGTCGTGTGCTATACCGGTCAGTCCGCGGGGTGGGTGGCCGCTGGCTTGAATGACTTGGGCTACAACGCCAACGTCCTCCTCTTCGGCATGAGCAGTTGGACCTCCGACCCCGAGGTCTTCGTCAAACGCTTCAACCCCGACAAGCACGCCCATGACTACCCCGTGGAGAAGTAGCCAGGGATAAAGCGTCAGGATTGGGGATTGGACGTCCGCGTGCAATCCCCAATCCGCCATACTGATCTCTCCTCTCCTCAGGAGGAACGACGCATGAAGAAAACCTCGCTCCTGTGGCTCCTCGCGATCGCGGGCATCCTCATCCTGGCCGTCCTGACCATACGCCCGCCCGCGTGGGCCACGCCACTACAAGGCGCGACGCACCTTCCCACGAGCGTGGACGTGCAGCCTGGAGACATCGCCACTCGCATGCTCGCCGATTCGCCAGCCACAACGGCGAGTGCGTCGCGCGTCGAGCTCCAGGCCGACACGCCATCATCGGATAACTGCATTGCCTGTCATACCGATAAGAAGAAGCTCAAAGCCATAGCAGAAGAACCGGAAGAGGTGAAATCGGAAGCCGCCTCCGGGGAGGGGTGAGCGGGCGAATTGCCTCCGTTGGAGGTATGGCAAAAAGTTCTGGTCAAAGATAAATTCCTGGAAAAGGACATCCACGCGGAGATCGGATGCATCGCATGCCATGGCGGCCAGCCTGACGTCGACGACAAGGACGCAGCCCATGAGGGCATGATGAAAAAGGTTGGTGCGAATCCCGCTCAAACCTGTGGCAAATGCCATGTAGATTACGGCCAACGCGCCCAGACCAACATCCATCGTCTGCAAACCGGCTACATCGACCAGCTCAGCAAACGCGGGGGCGACTTCAGCGATCCCGCCTTCGTCACCGCCTACACCAACCATTGCACCGCCTGTCACGCCGATTGCAGCGACTGCCATGTCAGTCGTCCGTCGGCCCTGGGCGGCGGCCTGCTCTCCGGTCATCGCTTCAAAAAGACCGCGTCCATCTGGCTCACCTGCGGCGGCTGCCACGGCGCCCGCATCGCAGATGAGTACAAAGGTCATCACGAAGGCATTCCTCCCGACATCCACTGGGAGAAAGAAGGCATGTTGTGCAGCGACTGCCACACCGACGACGCGGCCTACCACGATGGCAGCCACGGCGGCTCCCGCTACGACGACCCCACCGCCCCCACATGCACGCAATGCCACGACGATGTGAGAGATGGCGACGGCATCGAACAACATGACGCCAATCATCTGAAACAACTCGCCTGCCAGACCTGCCACGCCGCGGGCGAGTACAAAAGCTGCTTCGGTTGCCACACCGGCGTCGATGACAAAGGGATCAAATACTTCACCACCGAGCCCTCGCAGATGACCTTCAAGATCGGACGCAATCCCTTACAAGGCCCGGAGCGTCCATGGGACTGGGTGCTGTTGCGCCATGCGCCCACCAATCCCGACCTGTTCGCCTTCTATGGCGAAGGCCTACTGCCCGACTTTGACCAGGTTCCCACCTGGAAATACACCACCCCTCACAACATGCAACGCATCACCCCGCAGAACCGAACCTGCAACAGTTGTCATGGGCAGGAGGACCTCTTCCTCACCGAAAAGGATGTCGCTCCTGAGGAGCGGGCCGCAAACGCCCCCGTTATCGTGCCTCTGGAGGACATTCCTCAACCAGTGGAGGAGGGGAGCCATGAGTAAAAATCAAAGATTAAGGATTAAAGCCAGGGTGAATAGAACCACGGG
>DUEQ01000282.1 GCA_011192085.1 Caldilineae bacterium | reverse complement strand
TCTCCCCCCATCCAACGGCAGATGGATGTCCAACAGTTCCAATGCATCCAGAAGTGGAGTCCGGCCATTGAGAGATCCATCTTCTCTGAGGCCGTGGGGCCATGGAAGTAAGCCTGCCACAGTCCAGGAGCCTCTTACACGCTTTATCTCATCCGGGCCATACCTGATCCGCTCAATCAGGCCCTTAAGCTTATTACGATGTAGTGTCCAGCGTTCACCCCTGAAGCCATTTTCCCCTGTGCCCAAGACAGTGCGAGAAAGCCAACGCCAGGAGCCGATGTCCTGGGCCCCTTCTCCAAGCCTGTAGGGTCTGCATGTAAACTCCCAGGCACTGCTCTTGTATTTTCTTCTCCTTAGCTCACCTATTCTTTGGCCTGGCAGAGGCGAGCCAATGTGCCAGTCGAGCCAACTTGCTTCGCTGTCCTCATTCCGTCTTTTTTGCTTGGCACTGTTACAAAGTTCCTCTGCAAAGGCATAGGCCCTCTCGAATGGAAAGTGACTGTGGACAATAGCCACCCCGGCACAAGCGCTCAGTTTTCCAAGGTGTGGGATCTCTCTTTCAAATGTTGCCAAAACTACCTCTGCAAGATCGAGGGCAATCCTGCCGTCGCACAGGAACGTAAGGTCGTCGCCACCCAAAAGCACGGGACGAAGGGGGAGTAATGTGGTGTGGTTTTCTTGCGAAGGATTGAAGGAAAGTTCCGGGATGAGGCCATCCATGCAGGGGGCCCCTTTGTCATCATATTTTATGGCATCGATGGTGCGTCTTACGATCCGTTCAAGGGCCTCCTCTCCAGCTTTGTCGATAGCCTGTGTCCATTGCCCCAGTTGATCACGAACCTCATGGTCTGACAATTCATTCTCAACGCATTTGTCGAGCCACTCCTGGATTGCCTGGCCAACACTGTTTCCATCTACGTGCACCACGCCCACAAGACTCCGCTCTCCCTGGGACCTTCCCATCTTGTCGATCTCCCGTGGAAAGGCCCATTTCACTTCATGGGATTCTTTGTTTGAGAGAAAGCTTTCCCATCGTCTCTCCGCCTCTTTCCG
>DUEQ01000281.1 GCA_011192085.1 Caldilineae bacterium | reverse complement strand
TGAAAACGTATCGGTAACGAACGTCCCTCTGTTGCTTACTATGGGCCTCCAACCGCGCCTCCAGTTCCGGATCCAGCCACGGGAGTACCCGATATTCATACTCCAATGTTCCTTCGGCAGGCGTTGCTGCCCACCATGGAGCCTCATACACTTTGCCGTCCGGATCGTACATATGCCCCATGTGGGAATCCAGCTCGTGGTGGACGTCCGCCTCATCCGCTTTGGGAGGTAACCCCAATACGTCCAGCAATCCTGCCCGCGTCAACCCTGTTGCGCCTCGCAACACCTGCCGTCGGAACTCCGCCCGGTCCCTGCGCCGCACTGCCGTCTGCAACAACTGCAGCCACGTCTCCCGCGTCGCCGGATCCAGCGGGTCCATCAACTCGGCCGCTTTGACCACCTCCGTGACGCTCTGCCCTACCGCCTGTTGCACAATCCCGAACTCTTTCTCCGCTACCTCAAGCACCTCCTTTGCTCCGGCCAACCCCGCCCCCAGCAGCCTGGCCGCTTCCGCCTCCAGCCGCAATAACAGGTCCACCTCGATCAACGTCTGCAGGAAATCTCCCAGCTCCGCCGCTGCCTTACTGGCCCTCCCCTCGCTTCCCATAAAGGGGTTGAAGCCCCGCAGCGCACCCGCTATTGCCTGGGCACCCCTTATTAACCGTTCGATTCGGTTCTCTTCGCCGCCCCGCCGCGGAACTCCCGTCCTCAGATCACATCCCAGCAACCACCGCGACCACGCCAGTGTCTCGTGCGCTTCCTCCACCCGTCGAATCCACTCCTTTCCTCCGAACTCCACATCTCCGGCGGCCTCTATCCGCAGCGGCACCACCTTGCTCTCCATTTCCCCGCCATGGCCGTTCACGCTCTCCACCACCCATTCCGCCCGTAACCCATCCAAGTCCTCTCCCAGCAACTCCTCCAGTGCCGCCTTCCATCGCCCTACTTCCTCCCCCACCGCCCTCAATTCCTCAGGATATCCCCGCATCCGATAGGAAGGAAACACCCATCCCTCCTCCATGCGGCGCAGCACGTATCGCCGATCGCTCACTCGCTTTTTCCACTCTTCCAACTCCTCCCCAGCCTCGAAGTGAGGCGGCCGTCTCCCCTCTCCACCGATGTATCTTCGCTCGTAGTCCGGCTCCACCAGCCGCCGCAGTTTCTTCCGCAACTGCCGCAACGTCTCATAATATTTCCGCTGCTCACCGAAGTCCCGGCCCCAGTACCCCGTCCGTGTCAACACCATCGGGATACCGCCGTTGTTCACCAACAGCCGCTGCAGATCCTCTTGCAACTCCTCCAGCATCACCGCCTTGGCGGCCATCTCCACGATCTGGGCCCGCACCGGGA
>DUEQ01000280.1 GCA_011192085.1 Caldilineae bacterium | reverse complement strand
CTATGAGAAAATCCTTCGACGTCCTGCTGCTATTTATCCTGGTCCTGGCGCGGCTGACCATCAACAAATTCGCCGAAGCAGGTCTATTCGAGCATTTCAAGAACGTGATCAGCCATCCGTTGGTGGGGGGATGGCTGCCGCGCGGGGCTGCGGACGCGTTCGGGCCGTGGTACGGCGATCCCATCTTCCTCCTGCTGGCCGCACTCAGTCTGCTGGCCTTTCTTCTCTATATCTTCGTCGATCTATGCAAGGAACGCTGGGGAGAGCAAACGACCTTCCGTTGGAAATATGCTTCTTTGTGGCTTATCATCCTGACCCTGGTCATTCTTCCCACCCTGAAGATGACGCTTCTGCGTCACAACAACCTGCCCCACTCGTATAGCCACGACGGCGGCGTCATCCAGACGGAGATTGCCATGGGCTATTTCCTCGCGGGAAAAAGCCCTTACGTCGAAGACTATTACGACACGCCCATGGCCGAATGGGGCTTCCCCGAATTCCGCACCGCCCTCGATCATTATCCCTATCTCCCGGCCACGTTCATCCTCTCCGCCCCGGTCAAACGCCTTTCCGACGCGCTCCTTGGGTGGTACGATCAACGTTTCACCTACCTCATCCTGTTCATTATCATGCTCATCCTGGCCTACGCGCTCAAGCGCGGAGATAGTCAGGCGGTCCTGGGGCTGACCATGATCCTGGGTCTCAATCCCATTATGGGCCTGGATGTCATCTTCGGCCAGAACGACGTTTTTGTGCTGGCCTGGCTGGTGATCAGCGCCTGGTTCATCCACCGCAAGCGCTGGCTGTGGGGAAGCCTCTTCTTCGGCGTGGCCGCGGCATCGAAACCCACGGCCTGGTTTCTGGCTCCCTTCTTCCTCCTGTTCTTGACCGACCAGCCCACGCTTTCCTTCCGACAGCTTTTTAACAAGCCCACCATGCTTGCCATCCTGCGCCGGGCCTGGCCCGCGCTGGCCCTCTTCATCCTCTTCGTCCTTCCCTACTTCCTCTGGTCCCCCAACGACTTCATCGACGACGTGTGGCGCTGGGCTGCGGGCACGGCAGAGGTCCACTACCAGATATGGGGATGGGGCTTCGCCAACTTCGTCCTGGCCACGGGCCTCCTCCCCGACCGCTTCGCGTACTGGCCCTTCTGGATTCCCGAACTTCTCGTCGCTGCGCCCGCCATTCTCCTGCTGACTATGAAGCAGTTGCGGGAGAACCTGTTGGGGAATGTGTTCTGGCATGGGGCCATCTTATTGCTGGCCTTCGCCTATTTCTCCCGTTTCCTCAACGAGAACTACCTGGGATTCATCCTGGCTCTCTTCGCCCTCGGGCACTTCATCCCCGACGAAAACGCATAGCCTGTCGCCCGCCACCTGTGGATAACTATGAGGAAACCCAGATAACAACCTGCGGATATCCCTGGGGACAACCCTTTTTCCCTTGGGAAAACCCGTGGAGGAACTGTGGATGCGCCAAGAAAAGGTCTAACGCACGTGGAGGCGCTGAAAAGCCCACATCTAGGGGCTCCCTCGGCAGATGCGCTATCCATAGGGGGAGCTTGCCAGGTAAGCGATTCGGGCAGAGAAAAAGCCCGCCGTCCCCCCTTGTTTTCCCATTTTCTTCCCACATTTTTCCGCAAAGGCTATCCACAAGGGTACCCCAGGGCTGGATGCAGATATAGGCGGGCGGCGCCTAGCAGGCCACTAAATAGCAGGCCATTCCCTGCAGATAGTCACATTATCCACAAATCCCCAGCCCCTACGACGATGACGAGAGATT
>DUEQ01000028.1 GCA_011192085.1 Caldilineae bacterium | reverse complement strand
CATGGGAGCGCGATGACTCGTGATGGTTCTCAACCGATGAACTAAAAGCCATATTTCTCAGCAAACGCGACCAGGGCCTCCTCGAAGATGCTCATGGGGGGGCGCACCAGGCCCGCGCCAATCTGGCCCACGCCAGGGTCTTTGTGCGCGATGCCAGTGTTGATGCGCGGGGTGATGCCCTTTTCCACCACCTTGCGGATGTCGATGCCGGTGGGGGCGCCGCGGAAGCCTAGGAAGGGGATGTTGAAGTATTTGTGCTCGGCCTCGGTGATCTCGTACATCTCCATGGTGGTGTTGATCGCATCCTGAGGCGTGCCGCTGACGAAGGTGACGATGGCCGGGGCCGCGGCCATGGCAAACCCGCCGATGCCCGCGGTTTCGGTGATCGTGCTGTCGCCGATGTCGCCGCTGCCATCCTCCGCGGTGAAGCCGGGGAAGTAGAGGCCCTTGGGCTGACCCACAGGCCCGGTGAACCAGCCATCGCCCAGGCCGCTGACGCGAATGCCGAAATCGGTGCCGTTGCGGGCCATGACCGTGACGATGGTGCTGCCCTCCACGCCGTGCGCGGCGTCGGCCATGGCCTTGCACGCAGCCATCACCGGATTCAACACAGCCAGCGCGTTGTCGCCAATGACTTTGAGGATGTCATGGGCTACATCGGAATTGGGCGCGGCCTTGGCGATCCCGGGCGCCAGGGCTTTGAGGAAAAGGATGGAGCCCGCTTTATTGCGATTGTGGCCTTCATCGCCCATGTGCAGGGCCTCGGCCAGCAGGGCCTTGATATCCACGCCGCCCACGATGTCGATGGCTTCCTTCAGCACCGGCGCCATAACCTCGTGCATCCACTGAAGCCGATCCATGACCTCCTGGTCATACGCGCCGTAGCGGAGCACCTTGCCATAGCCTTCGTTCATGTTGCTGAAGGCCAGGTTGCCATGGGTCTTGTTTTCAATAATGTAAACCTCCATGTTAGGCGAGGTCAGCCCGGCCATGGGCCCCACCGACTGATGCTCGTGACAGGGCTCCAGCTTGATCTCACCCGATTTCACCAGCTTCTCCGCCTCCTCCATGTTCTTGGCCCGGCCTTCAAAGATCAGCGCGCCGGTGATGGCGCCCTTCATGGGCCCCGACGCCCGGTTCCAATCGATGGGGGGGCCCGCGTGGAGGAGCAGGTTCTCATGCATGCCGGGAATGACATCGATGGCCTTGCCCATGCCCACCAGCACAGGCCGGGCCTCCATCATGCGACTGACAGCTTCGACATTGGCTTTGTTGATGTCCATGATACGCCTCCGAAAAAGAGATTGTGAGAGGGTGATAGTGGTGGAAATACCGTCAAACGTT
>DUEQ01000279.1 GCA_011192085.1 Caldilineae bacterium | reverse complement strand
ACACATGCTCTTCGACAAAATTTTTCTTGAAGGCGTGGGTGGGGATGGGGCCTGATCGCGCGAGTCATCTTCATACTCCTCTGCACGTGTCAATCCATGCTAATCAAATCGGCCACCCAGGCGATCTGCTGGCCCACCAAGCTCTCCGCGTCCTCCGCGCTGCGGCCTTGGGCCACAATATGCAGCAAAGGCCGATCCGCATCGGGCCGGATGAGGACCCACCGACCCTCGCCCGCCGAAAAACGCACGCCATCGATGGTGTCCAGGATATAGGGAGCGACGCCTTCGTTTACCTCACGCATGATCCGCCCCTTTTCCGCCAAGGGGCAGTGAATGGTTGCATGGACGCGATGAAAGGGAGGCAGGTTGGCGGTGGCTTGCGAAAGGGCGATCCGCCGGGTGGCGAGAAATTCCAGCAGTTTGGTCAGGGCGAACATGCCGTCAGGTGCAGGATGGAAGCAGGCGAAGATGAAGTGCCCGTTCCCGTTCAGGGCCAGGGCCACATTTTGCGCTGCCGCTTCAACCATCAGCGCTTGCACATCCACCCGCGTGCGCACCACCCGCCCGCCATAACGCTCGGCAATGGCCTCGAAAACCGTGGGAGCATCCACGGGCACAGCGATCGAACAGCCCGGATGCACGCGCCACATCAGATCCGCCATCAATGCGGCGGCCAGCATGTCGGGGATGCGCCAACCCTTATCATCCACCAGATAGAGTTTTTCGCCGCCCACATCCAACATCGCGCCCAGATCCAACCCCATGGTCGCCGTCAGCTTGCCCAACCGCTGTAACAGCGCCTCCCATTCGTCGGGCGTGGTGGAAAGCATGATGTATTCAGGGCGCGCATTCAGGCTGACCACATCAACATGGACCGACTCCAACAAAGGCTCCAAAACCTCCACCGTGGATCCGTGGGCGTAATCCACAGCCACAGAGAAGGCTCGGTCCTGAATGGCCTTCACATCCAGATTCTGGAGGAAATATCGAGCATACCGCCCCTCTACCTCTGTGGCGTAGCCGATGCGCCCGATCTCATCCACCTGCACCCGGCGGAAATCCTCGCGAAAGAAGAGGCGTTCCACCTCTCGCTCCTTCTTGCGTCCCAGATTGATGCCCTGCGCGTTGATAAAGCGGATGTCCACCACCTGCCGATCGTGGGGGGAGATGCGCACGTGCACCCCCGCTTCCGCGTCTGAAACCCGGGTGTAATAGCGCGCCACCGGGATGGGCTGGGTGCGCAAATCCAACACCTGAACGCCCGCGGCGGGCAGCCCCGAGATGATAGCCCGCTTCAGCATGCGCGAGCCGGGATGCCGATCGCGGTTGATGGTGACCATGCTGCCCTTGGGCAAGCTGGCGCCGAAGGCCACGCCCAGCTTGGCCGCAAACTCAGGCGTCAAGTCCACATTCACCACGCCGGTGACGCCAAATCGCCCGAACAGGGCCCGTCGCCCCCGCTGCCCCGCCCAGATGATGCTCTCGCGCACCTCCGCCCCCGCCTCCACCTCCTTCTCGGGCCATATCTTGACGTTGGGATGAATCACCGCACTCTCACCGATGATCGTTTTATCGCCAATGACGACGCCCTGATGGATGCGCGCGTGGCGCTTGATCACACACTGTTTGCTCACGATGGCGCCGTTGAGCTCCGCGCCCTCGCCCACATAACAACCGCGCCATAGGATGCTGCGGGAAATGCGCGCCCGTGCATCCACCACCGTATCATCCCGGATGACCGCAGGCCCCTCCAGGACGACATCAGCCTTGATACGCACATTATCGCCCAGGAAAACAGGCCCCCGCACACGCGCTGAATCATGGATGATCACATTCTCCCCCACCCAAACGCCCTCCATTCGCTCCTCGCCAAAGGGCTTGTGCCACACCCGACCCTGCAACATATCGAAACTGGCTTGCATATACTCCGGCGGCGAGCCCGCATCGGTCCAATAACCGGGCATGGGCAGCCCAAACAATGGACGCCCTTCCGCCAGCAGCCTGGGGAAGAGATCGTTGCTGAAATCATAAGCCTCGCCCGCGGGCGCCTCCCGCAACACCTCCGCCCGGAGGACGTAGATGCCCGTATTCACCAGATCGCTGACCACCTCCGCCCAACCTGGTTTCTCCACGAATTGAACGATCCGCCCATCCGCCTCGGTGATAACCATGCCATACTCCAGGGGATTCTCCACGCGATGGAGGGCCACCGTCACCTCAGCCCCCTCCGCCTCATGAAAATCCACCAGCGCCCGCAGATCGAAATCAGTGACCGCGTCGCCGCTGACGACAATCACGGTCTCGTCGAAGTCCACCAGGCCCTGTTCGATGGTGTTCCGCACGCCGCCAGCCGTGCCCAAAGGCGATTCCTCCACCGCATAGGCAATCTGCACCCCCATCCCCATCCCCGTCCCCAGATACCCCTGAAACCAATCCGCCTGATGTTGCAGGGTGAGCACCACCTCGGTGATCTGATGGCGGCGCAACCAATCGATGATATGCGCCACCATGGGCTTGTTCACCAAAGGGATGAGCGGTTTGGGGCGAGAGGTGGTGAGGGGGCGAAGCCGGGAGCCCTGCCCGCCAGCCATGACAATGGCTTTCATGATCGGCGCTTGAGAAATGGGCCTTTGAGGAAACGTGTAAGCCTAGGATACCATATCCTGAGCCAGGAGGCGAGAGCGGGCGTCTGCTCCGAAAGCCATAGCCGATGGACGGGGAAATCCGCGCGAGCCATCGTCTATCCTCCACCGCCTTTTCGTTCCTCTGTCAGTCAGGTTTAGCCATTCGCGGGCTTGCGCGCGCTGATGAGCCCGCCCCAGGTGTGACGCCGGGCGATCTCAGCGTCCAGGCCGTGATCGGCCAGGGCCTGACCATAAGCCCACCGCCATCCTGGCGGCTGGGTTTTCGGATCCCAATGGGCTTTGGCGGTGTAGATGCGCTCAAACCCTGCGTCGAACAGACTGCCATACCACGCATCCTCGGTGCGGTACTGAAAGCTGTTGGGCACAACGCGGGCGTAAGCGTCCAGAAAAAAAGCGTGAAGCTGCTGGGGAGCCGGGAGGAAGGGGGTGGCAAAGAGAAAGGTTCCGCCCGGCTGCAAAGATCGAAACACGCGCCGGATGAGCGCGTCAGGGTCGGCAATGAATTGCATCACCTGCATAGCGATGACCGCGCCATACCGGGCGGGGACAGGCTCCCAGGCCTCCACATCCTCCACCCAAAACCGAACATTGGCGACGCCCCGCGCCTTCGCCTTCGCCCTGGCGAGATCGACGTTTCGCTGCGTGAGGTCCATCCCCTCCACGCGCCCCTGCGCAAAAGCCTGGGCCACGGCCAAGGCGATCTCCCCGTTGCCAAAACCCATGTCGAGGATGCAGGCGTCAGGCGGGACGCGGCGTT
>DUEQ01000278.1 GCA_011192085.1 Caldilineae bacterium | reverse complement strand
GGAAGTCGATAGTCACTTTTCACATCATATCATGCCACGAAGGCTCGAAATCGGGCATGTTAGTCGTCACCTTCACTTTTTAACTTTTCACTTCCTATCAGCCTTGCCACCGACGCCATGCCGCAAACCGCGCCAGCTCTGCGTCCAGGACAAGGATTTCCGTCACCCGTTGGCGATGTCGATTTCCTCTTGAATCTCGCGAATCATGGGCTCCAGGTCGGGGCGGCGTTGCGCCAGGGCGTCCAGATCGTAGTAAGCGGTTCCGAAATAGGCGCTGCGCGTGAGAACATCGTCGATGGTCAGGGTGAGCTGGATGCCCTGTTCGTACGCGGCTTTGGCTTCATCATACCGCCCCGCGGCCAATAAATGCAAGCCTTTGTTGAACTGCAAGTCGGGACGGTCGGGCGCGAGCGCGGCGGCCCGGCTGCTCGCCTCCATCGCCGCCTCCCAATCCCCAAGCAGATACGCGATCCATCCTAAATTGCTGAGGAGATACACATCCTCGCGGCCTAAGGCCCGGGCCTGTTCATAATCGTCCAGCGCGCTGGCGTAATCGCTCCGCTCATAATGGAAATAGCCGCGATAGAAATAGACGTCGGCTAAAGCCTGACGGGCGTAAGGAGCATCGCTGGCGGAAAGCAAGGAGATGGCTTTATTGTAGAGGGCCAGAGCTTCTTCCACCGCGCCCTGCTGACCTTTGATCTCAGCCAGGGCGAAGTAGATCTGCCAGGCGTCGGGATGGTCGCGCAGGGCTGTCTGGAGGAGATCGACGGCCTGTTCAGATCGGTTGGTGTGGACCAGGGCCTGGGCCAGCCCCAGCGCCGCGGGCAACGAGTGGGAATCCAGGGCCAGGGCGCGGCTGAACGCGTCCTGCGCCACGGGCCAATTGCCCTGCACGGGCCCGGCAAGATACCCCATCGACCACAACAGCGAGGAAGCGAACCGATCCATCGCGGCGCGATGCGCCACTGGTGTCTGCGCGGGCAGCATCTGTTGGGCCAGCTCGAAGCTTTGCAGGGCCGCGTCATAGCGCCCGCGCCAGAAGCGACTCTGCCCGATAAGCCAGTATTGCAGATATTGCAGGGGATGCCCGATGCCGCGCGGGGCGTAGAGATGATAGCGTTCGGGCCCGAGCCCGAAGAAGTGGACAGGCGGCCCTGCACTATCGGGCGGCAGGGAGGGCGCGTCGTCAGGGGGGTGAAAATAGACCCAGGCCTCGACCGCCTGCTCATCGTATCGGCCCGTAATGATGGCCCGGGCCCCCAAGGTCTGCATCAGCGCGGGGATGGCATCCTCGGGCGGAGGGGAGTCCAGGTTTTCAACGCGGTACGCGCCGAGAAGGTGGGGCGCCTGCCGCAGATCGTTGGCCAGCTCCATCCCGAAGTAATAACGCTCGCCTCCTTCGTGCTGAAAGGGGGCGACGAGGATAAGGAACGCATCAGGGCCCGCGGGAGCGATCGCCGCCGCCTGTCGCACGGGTGAGCGCGCCGCCCGGATGCGCAGGACGCCCGCCACGAGTAACAGTGCGATGACCAAAACGGCCCCCGCCGCTGCGCCCAGGCGCATCCCCCTCTTCTTCTTCATGCGGGTCCAAAAATCATACAACGCGCCACCTCCCCTCTAATCCCAATCGACAAGCCCAGGCAACAACGTCACCCGCATCACGCCTGCTTCCAGGTCCACCTCTTGCACTACCTGGGAGATAGCGGGAATGAGCACTTCGCCGCGGGGCCCCTGGACGATGTAGACTTCATTGGCCCCAGTCCACATGATCTCCATGAGCTCGCCCAGGACCTCCCCCTCCATGGTTTCCACCTGCAGACCGACGATCTCATCCTCATAGTATTCGTCCTCCTCCAGCGCCATCGCCTCCTCTCGGGCGATGAAGAGGTATTTGCCCCGCAGGTGTTCCACCGCGTTGCGATCGGCCAGGCCCGCCAGTTTGACCAGCAACATGCCCCGGTGCGGGCGCGAGCTGATCACTTCCCGCTGAAACGTCTCCTCGTCCAGATAGAGATGGGAGCCGGGCGCGAAGCGTTCCGGGAAATCGGTCAGCAATTTGACTTTGATCTCGCCGCGAATGCCGTGAGGGCCCACGATCTGGCCTACGGCCATGTACGCTTCTCGTCGTCGGAACATGGTCTATGTCGAAAATAATTTTGGCATCGCTAGCGAAAAGGTTTCGGCGCTAGGGGATTGGCCGAAACGAAGCTGGCTGTCCGCGCCCAATGGTCCAGCAGTCGTCGAGCATCAACAGACATTGGAGGACTTGGGACAGTCTTCTTCTCTTCGGTATCCGCGGAGCACCGCTCGGAGCGCCTGGACGGAACGCACATCAATCGATATCGACTACGATGCGCAGGCCCTCGCGGGCGGCTGCGGCCTTGGCCACCGCGCGGATGGCCTGGGCCGTGCGCCCCTTGCGCCCGATGAGCCGCCCCACATCGCCAGGCGCGGCGGTCACATCCACATAGAGGGTGCTGCCCACGCGGTGCGCGTCCACCTGCACCCTGTCCGGCTCTTCCACCAGGGAGCGGGCGATGAATTCGATCACATCTTGCATGATCACCTCGATGGGAAGAAGCGCCGCCCCAGGGTGGGGCGGCGTTCATGAAGCATGAATTATCGAAATCCGGGGATGTCAGGCGGCTTCAGCGCTTTCGGGTTGAACGGCTTCCATCTTCTTGAGAAGACGGGCCACCGCATCGCTGGGTTGCGCGCCCCGGCTCAGCCAGTACGCCGCGCGTTCCCTGTTGATCTCGAAGGTGGGAGGATCGGTGCGAGGGTTGTACCATCCCAGAATCTCGATAAATTTGCCATCGCGGGGGGCGCGGGAATCGGCCACCACGATGCGATAAGAAGCTTGCTTCTTGGCTCCTGTGCGGCGTAATCGAATACGTACCATGACTTGGTTTCTACTCCTGATGAATTTATGTAAGAGTGATTGAAAATGGCGATATCACGCAAAGATGCAAAGCGCGCTAGCCGTTGATGCCGAGAGCGGCTTAGCAAACCAATGCGAGCTTCAAAGCAAGGTCAGAATCCCAGGCCGCCGAAGAGGCCTCCCAGACCGCCGCGCTTGCCTGACTGCAATTGCTTCATCAGGCGCTGCATCTGCCGGAACTGCGAGAGAAGATCGTTGACTTCCTGCACCGTCGTGCCCGAGCCCCGGGCGATGCGGCGCTTGCGGCTGGCGTTGATGATGCGGGGATTGCGGCGTTCCTCCAGAGTCATGGAGCTGATGATGGCCTCGATATGCTTGAGTTGCCTGTCCGTGGCCTCGGGGTCGATCTCTTTGGCGATCTGCCCCATGCCCGGAATCATGCTGAGCAGCGAGGTGATGGGGCCCATCTTTCGTATCTGGCGCATCTGCTTGAGGAAGTCGTCCAGATCGAACTCGCCCTTGCGTAGCCGCTTCTCCATCCGGGCCGCTTCCTCCTTGTCCATCACCTCCTCCGCCTTCTCGATCATGGTGAGCACGTCACCCATGCCGAGGATGCGGGAGGCCATGCGGTCGGGATAGAAGGGCTCCAGGCCATCCAGCTTTTCGCTGACGCCCACGAATTTGATGGGCACGCCAGTGACCGCACGCATGGAGATGGCCGCGCCGCCGCGGGCGTCGCCGTCGATCTTGGTGAGGATGATGCCCGTCAGGCCCACGCGCTCATGAAAGTCGGACGCGACGCGCACAGCTTCCTGGCCCGTCATGGCGTCCGCCACCAACAGCACCTCATCCGGTTTGGAAAGGGCTTTGATCTTGACCAGCTCATCCATCATTTGATCGTCGATGGTGAGCCGACCTGCGGTGTCAATGATGACCACGTCGCGCGCTTCGCGCCGGGCTCGCTTCAGCGCCCGGTTCACGATGTCGGGCGGCGGCGGATCGATTCCCTCGCTGTGCACGGGGATGTCCAGTTGCTGGCCCAAGACCTCAAGCTGCTTGACCGCGGCCGGACGGTAGGTGTCGGCTGCGACGAGGAGGGGACGCCGGCCTTGCTTGCGCAGGCGGCGGGCCAACTTGCCCGCGGTGGTGGTCTTGCCCGAGCCTTGCAGGCCCACCAGCATGATCACATGGGGCGGCGAGCCGGAGAGGATGAGCGGCGCCGCCTCGCCCAGAGTCTGGATCAGCTCCTCGTGGACGATCTTGATGACCTGCTGCGCGGGGGAGAGGCTATGCATCACGTCCGCGCCCACCGCGCGGGCCTTCACCCGGGCGATGAAGTCCTTCACCACCTTGTAGTTGACGTCGGCCTCCAGCAAGGCGAGACGCACCTGCCGCAGGGCTTTATCCACGTCAGCTTCAGTGAGGCGACCCTTCTTGCCCAGGTTGTCGAAGACGTCCTGGAGTTTATCGGAAAGATTGTCGAACACGGTGACGCGAGGGAAGAGGATGGAAAAGAGGATTTCTGGGCGCGCTGATGCGCCAAAATGATATTGTATGGATTTGAAGGGATTTGGTCAAATCCCGCCCCGGACGAATTCCCCCAACGCCGTTGTAAACCGTCTTACTTTTCACTACCTGACAGACGCTAGGGTCTGCGCACAGGGGGCCTCGTGCCGCTGCGCTCAGGCGTGAGGGTGGGCTGGGGCGTAGAACCCCTCGAAGGGGGCTTCATGGTGATCTTCGAGGCGTAACGTCGCCCGTTGCTCACGTAGGTGCGAGCGGTCGCCTGCCGCCCCACCACGATCTTGCCCACGATCGTCGTCTCTCGGGTCAAATAGATGCGCGTGCGCCCCACAAGGACCCACACGATGCGACCGCGAGCGCGATACACCCGGTTGATGCGGCCGCGAATGACTTTGCGGGAATGGATCTCATCTTGGTTTCGCTTCGTGCCGGGCGTGACGCGGTCGCCGCGCGGGACCGGAGTCGATTTGCCAACGCCCGGTTTCTTGGGGGTGACTGTCGCTCTGGGGGTGGACCGGGGCGGTCGCGTGGGAGCGGGAGTAGGCGTCACCCGAGGAGGCCGCGTAGGCGTGGCGGTGGCCTGTGGCGGGGGAAGCGGAGCCACGGTGGCCGTGCTGGCCTTGGCGGGCCGAGACAGCGTGACCGTAGGAGGAGCAGCTTGTCGGGTGGGTTTCGGAGAAGCGACTTTCGTCGCCGAGCCCTTGCGAACCGCTGGGGGACGTCGCGTCGGGCGTTGGGCGGGCTTCATCTTCACCACGGCGGGCGTGTCGGTGGGGAGGGAGGGAATGACGCCGGCCGGTTTGGCGGTGGTGGCCAGCAAGACAGGCGTGGGCGTGGGCGTGCGTCCGGGTGCGATGGAAAGGGCCACCAGATCATCATCGGGCTGAACCTGAATGACGACCCGCACCCGATCGCCCGGCCGTAACTGCGCGGCCACGGCGGGGGGCATCCTCACTGTAAACGCGCCGATCCGACAGACATTCCCCTCACAGCCATGCACCACGCCCTCGTAGGGCGCCCGCACGATAATGTTGCGCTCCCGAGCGTATTGGATCTCCTTGGCCCGATGATAGTTGATAGCGTCCTCGATAATCCCCCGTTGGTGCTTGGGAACGATGTGCAGGGACAGATTCTCGACGGTGCGCTTGATGGGATAGAGGAAGCTGCCAGGCATCACCCCCGCGGAGACGGACACCGTGACCGACAGAAAGATGACGGCGGTGAGGGCGAGGACCAACGCTGTGGGGGCCCAGGCCATGGC
>DUEQ01000277.1 GCA_011192085.1 Caldilineae bacterium | reverse complement strand
GGCCGAGAATCACTTCCTCTGGCGACTTTTGCTCGGGGTCGCGCCCGAACGCTATCCTTTCTGGGCCCGATGGGCCGCGATGATCAAATTCGCGATCCTCGCCGCGGCGTTGGGTTATGTGTGCGCGGCCCTGGTCATCCGCATGCTTCGGAAGCGCTGACCTGTCATCCCTCCCGGTACAACGCGCCGGTGAGACAGCCGATGGCTCCAGCGGCCTTGGCCAGCTCATCCACCTCCACGGTGATGCATTCGATGCCAAGGCCTTGGAAAAAGCGCTGGGTAATGGGGTTGCCCGCGGGCATGAGCACCCGACGCGGGCCCAGGGTGACGACATTGAGCGCGAACCCCTGGCGCGCTTCCCCTTCGTCGGGCAGGAAGTGCACCACGTAGCCCTGCTCGCGCAGCGCCCGCACCGCCGCGAAGGGCGTGCGCCCGGGCCAGGCGATGGCCAGATCCCGGTCCACAATGCGTAGGGTTCCCATCAGGTGCATGGCTCCAAAGGGCAATCCCACCGGAATGGTCTCCACCCCCAGCTCCTGCAACGTCCTGGCCACCTGCGTCCATCCCTCGGGGTTCGTGCGTAGGCCGTCGGCCACGAGCGCGCGTTCGGGGGTCAGCCACATGGCGTCCGCGCCCTCGAACGTGGCCCGGCCGTGAACGCTGTGCAGGATGGGGACGCCCAGCGCGGCCAATCGTCGGGCGATGAAGCGCTCCTCGCCCGCGCGCACCCGCGACGCGGGCCGGGCCAGGATGGCGCCCTCGGGCGTCATGAACAGGAGGTCGGCCACGAACATGAGGTTGGGGGGAGGCGTCTCATCTGGATCGACATAAAATACAGATACGCCTGCATCGCAGTAGGCCTGGGCCAGGGCGTCGTGCTGGGCCTGCAATCGGGCCAGGTCCACGGGCGCGAGCATTTGCACGGCGTTGGGCTCGTCCGCGAGCAGGATCTCGGGGCCGGGGCGGTGCAGCAGCACCCCTTTCAGCGGTTTCCACTCGCTGTCCTGGCCGCACGCGGCCCAGATCGCGCCCAACTCGTCGCGCGTGTGAGTCTGGCGGGGCTGCCAGCCCTCGCCGCCATAAGCCGCCGAGATGAAGATGGCAGGAGTCATTGCCAATCGAGCATGCGAGCGGGGCTGAAATCGAAGTCGAATGCGATGTCTGCGAGGGCCTGGGGCGCAAAGGGGCGCTGATGGCTGCCGTCACTGTGCATGATCCACAACTCCCACTTGCCCCGGCGATCGGTGAGGAAGAGGATGAAACGGCCATCAGGCGAGACCGCGGGCGCGACATGGCTGACAGGCCGGTCCCGCAGTCGCGGGGGCTGGGTCAGCGCGACCTCACCCGCGCCATCGCTGTTGTAGCGCCAAATGTTCCAACTATCCCCATCCTTGCGGCTCACGTAGATAAAACGGCCATCGGGGCTGAAGACCGGCGCGCCGAGGAAGCCATGGTGAATGAGAAGACTGGGAGGATCGCCCGATTCATTGACTCGAATGACGCCCGCGTCGCTGAGCGCGATGAGCCAGGGCTGTTGGGGATGATGACGCGGGGCTCGGGCATGGCTGGAAAGGGGATCATGGACATCGCGCGTGGCCAGGGTCAGGGTGCGGAGCCCCAAAATCTGGCGATGTTTCTGGGGGAGATCGTCGATGCACACATGCCCGAGCAGGGGTAGAAAGCCGCATTCGTGGCCATGGAAGATGGCGCGAAGCTGGTCATCGCTGATGCAACCCACGGGCGCGTCCCGACAGAGGACGTCACCCGTGATGTGATCGAAGACGAGGGCCTGGGCGTCGGGGCTCCAGGCGGGGGATCGGGGTTTGTTGTCCCGCCAGATCATGCGCTCTCGCCCCGTGGCCAGGTCCAGAATGTACACCCCGTCCCCTTCGGACGACCAACGGGTGAAAGCCGCCTGGTCGGCGCCGGGACTGAGCGCGGGGTCCAGGCCTGTGCTCAACCGACGCAGGCCGGTTCCATCGGCCCGGATGGCGTATATCGTCCCGCCGGGTCGGTCCTGAAAGAGGATGAGGCCCTGAGGCGTAGGGAGGATGGCCGCAGCGGTGGAGGCCCTGCGCAGTACAGGCAGCTCCTCCACGTTTCCTGGAAACGCGATCCAGCGGGCCGCGACCCATCCGGTGAATCCCGCCTCAGATGTGACGTTGAGCCACTGACCGTTGTCGCTGCGCCCCATCACCTGCACCTGGTCCCCGCGGCGGAGCTGGGTCAGGATCGCTTGATCCATGCCTGGGCCTGCGCGCAGATTGAGCTTGCGGGCCGTCACCTGGCCCTGGTTGGACGTCGGGGCGGGGGTGGCGTTGGCGCTGGCCGTACAGCCTCCCGGGCAGAGGATGGGGATGTCCTGGGGATCGACGAAGTAGCGCACGTCCTCGGCTCGCACCCAACCTGTCTGGGGAGGCGTATCGGCCTCGGGCCGCCATCGCACGAACAGCCACGCCCTGTCCTCCGTGGCGGCCAGGATATCCAGCCGCTGGCCCGCGTGGAGGATGGCAATAGGCTGGCCGGGGATGGTTTTTCGCAGGGGCGCGCGCAGCGCATCCACAAAGGCCCAGCCCGCGATGCGCTGCGGCTCCTCGGTGACGGAGGCGGGAGGGGGCGTGG
>DUEQ01000276.1 GCA_011192085.1 Caldilineae bacterium | reverse complement strand
GCGGCGATGCGGCGGTGGCCCCATCACACAAACCAGGCGGCAGCGGTTGCGCGCGTGATGACCCACCGTTATCTGGTCCGATCCCCGGAGGGCGCGCGGGTTGCAGGCATTGCGGTGGGTCTCGAGTACGCGCTGGCCGAGGCATTGCCGTGGGTCTCGACCCACCCTACGCGCTGCCAGCCGTAGTCCAAATCGGACTCGTTGGGCCTCGGCGGTGTGCCGCCGCGGAAGACCAAAAGGTGACCCGGACCACGCCAAGAAAAGAAAAACGAGATCTGACCCCCGCGCTGACCGAGTGGCTCGGTCGGGAGACCGGCCACAGCGCTAGGTGGTCTTGACCCGGTTGTCTCCCCTTGGCGAGGGGTCAAACAATGAGCACTAGAGCGTCCAGCCGATCCTCGCTCAGCGTCTCCAAAACGTCAAGGAACTCCTGGCGTCCATAACGGATCTGCTCGTCCGACAGTTTGTACGCAGCCCCCGGCCTTCCGCCCAGTTTTTCGCTCAGCGTCGAGAACAGCTGCTCCAACGCCTCCCTCACCTCCGCAGACCCTTCCCCACCGGCCGCATCGCTCACCTCCGTGAATTCGTACTTCTCCATCTCCGACCACGGAAGAAACCCGGCCACCGGAGGCGCTTCCTCCATCCGCGGCAGCGGATATGGCGCGCGGTGCCGCAGAAGGGCCGGAACCAGCCCGTACTGCTCAATGTGGTGACAGCCCAATTCCTCAAACTCAGGAATCTTGATCCGCTCCATCACACTCTCGGCTACCCAACACAGCGCCCAAAAGTGGTCCTCTGTCGCAGGTTCGAGATAGCCCTCCGAGGCCCAAAGCTCACGGATGCAGCGCAACCCAAGCTCATACTCCTTTCGCGTAATCCCTGTACGCTTCGCCCACCGCCTCATCTTCTTGATCAATTCCTCCGGCTCGCGACGCACTCGATCGGCGAACGCCGCGCCGTCATGGGCAAACAAGTGAACCGTGTAACTCATGCCAACCTCACTCCTCCGTTGCCCTCAAACCCTGGTCATGCGAACCCGACCGACTCGGGTGTCATCAGATATGCCCCAATGTTATCCGGATAGCTTGGTCGTTCCAGCCCCAGTTTCAAACCAACGAGGTAGACCACATTGGCGTGCAAGGGAAGCCAGTCCTCCATGAAGAAAACGCTCGGCTTCGGCTTGGGCTTCCTCTTATGACGTTCCACGCACTTCCGGATCGCCACGGCAAACTCGCCTGCATCCCGCTCCGCGACCGCCGACAAAGCGTTGCTCAGCAAGCGCACCTCCCGCGTCCGGCAAGCGGCGATCTTCGCCCTCAGGCGGTCGAACCCCTTCACAGGTCGCTCCTGGAAAAAACTGGCCAACACAAGATACATCAGCTGGATCTCATCCGGCAACGGACCCTTGTACTCGGGCCTCTTCCTGGGAGTCGCCCACGAACACAGTGATCTCAGTTTCTCTTCATCATCGATCACAAGGCACAGCAGCATCCCGTACCATAGCGGGTGGAACCAACCGCCCTTGATTTCCCGCACGTCCCCCTTCCTGAAATATTCCACTGCCCACTCCGCCCCCTGCCTGATGATATCCCGCAGCTCGTCCGTGGGAGGCACAAAACCCAGATGCAGGTAGCAGGCCACTTCCTTGCCATCGTTGGCTATCAGGTTCTGCAGTAGCTCGGGGTCAAACCGAGCCAAGGCTCTTCGTGACGCCTCAACCACATCAAAGTCCAGCTGCACACCGATCAGTTCCCAATTCTTCAGTCTCGTCATTTTGCGCCTCATGCTCCTGACCAATTGAGTGTGGGTGTATTCCAGTGCATCTTCCGTCCGCCGAAAAGAGTCCCGTCGCCTTTTCCGTCCGGGCGAAATCGTCGTAACGCGCCAGCGTGTGTGATCCGTCGGTAAACGTCGTCTTGATCCGGTTGCCTTGTTCGTCGTAGACCGAACGCGTGCCGGTGACCGGGTCGGCTGAGCCTTCGACGTATTGGTCAGTGGTCACAAGCGTCCGGCCGGCGGCATCCCATTTGTGAATGTTCCCAGGAAATAGAATATCCCCCCTTCCGCGCGCCATTGCGGCACGCGATAGCGTCAATTCATCTACCGCGTGGCCGAGGATGACGCGCGGAAAAGAGAGCTAATTCCCATATCGCCGCTCAAACTCCTCTTTGAACCTCTCGAACGCCTCCTTCATCGCCTTGTCTTCTGCCGTCAACCGCACCTGTTCCTCAAATTGCCGGTAGATGTCCTCCCAATTCTTATCCTCTGTCGCCAGGGCTGCGTCAACCGGGATTATCTCGCAGTCCTCGACGTGCTCAGTGAAGTCCGCGAGATCTTGTATCGCATCTTTGGACTCACACACAACCACGGAGACATGCGGTGCGTAGTTGTAAATGGACAGCAAGTAGACCCAAGGTACTTCCAGAGCGGCGCAGAGCTTCGCGCCGGCGAGATATCGAAGGGGCCGAGCCGTGCTCCAAATGGGCGTAAGTTGGGTGGCGGACTTCTCACAGAGTTCACGTGGAGTGATGATTTCGATGCAGCCTTTGTATCTGAGTGCCTCTGTACAAAGCCACCTGAAATCCGCCTTAGTGCGCGGCAGATAGAGGGCGTAGTCCTGCTGACCGAACCTGCCGACGTCCACGGTCGTCCACGGCCTTGCGTATGATCGGACGTGCGATCGAACCTTTTCGACGTTAATCCAACAGCGCTCGTCCTGGCCCGGACGGTCCCCAAGCATGCGAGGGGCATAGACACAGAGCCTTTCCCGGCGCGATGTGGCCAGATCCCAAACGGGAAACCCGAAACCGTGATACTCGTGTAACAGCGAGAGCACCACCTCCAGGTCCTCGGAACGTGGAACTCGGTTCGTGCCCGTTCACGGGTGGGGGCGAGACCCCCCAAGATAAGGGAGCATACATCCCCATGGTGTGTTGAGTCTATCAAGCCGATGTGGCCTGTCAAGCCGCTTGGGCCACAAATCTGGATACGTACCGAGGCATGTACCGCCGATCGCACAGCGAAAACCATTGCCGGACGAACGCGAGTAGCCGTCGTGCACCCGTAGTGACAGTACAACCCAGGGGGCAAGGG
>DUEQ01000275.1 GCA_011192085.1 Caldilineae bacterium | reverse complement strand
GGTGGTCAGTCAGATCGCGGACCGGCGATTCGGGTGGCTGGATGGGGCCGGAGATGACGCCCAGCAGCGGTTTGACCTGGGGATGGACCGGGTCCACGCCGCCGATGTGGATGACCACGTCCGGCGCGGCGGTCGAGGGGGAGGGATAAGTGGAGGCTGCTTCTGTCGGATGGCTGACGGTCTCCGGCGGCGGACCGCAGGCCGAGGCTGTCAATATCAAAACCAAAATTGGAAACAGGATGCGTATCATCATAATCTCCTTCCATATATGCTGTATCTTACGGGCGAACAATCAACAACTGCACGGTGTAATCTTCGATTTCAGCGGCAGGGGCTTCCGGTATGAAAGCCTGCACCCCTTCGGCGGTGTCGCTGACCTGGTAGAGGGTCGCGCTGGCGGGGGTTTCGCGCCCGGCGAAGACCGCCTGCCACGAGGTGGGTGTATCCGTGGGATTGACGATCAGGAGCGCGATTGCACCGTCTGCGTTCCGCCCGGCCAGCGCCCAGAGGGGATTAACCTGCTCGCTTTCGGGGGAGATATTCAGCCGGTCGGGGTGGGCGGTCATCTGCGCCCAGAGGGAGAAAGCCCAGGCCATCGGTTTGGGGTCGCCCTCGGGGGTGAACAAGCCCATATTGCCGCGGTTGGTGTGCTCGTTGCCGCGATAAAAAGTGGACACCTCCACCCCGCCCTCTTGCAGACCAATCCAGCCCGCGGACATCAGGGCCGCGCCGCGGGCGGTGTTGCGCACAGCGTCCGTCTCGTCTTCGCCCCGCATGGCGGTGTTCCACTCGGTGATGTGACTCTCGGCGGCGGTGTAGCCGTGGGTGTCCAGTTGGGCGCGGTAAAACTCGGCCAGTTGCTTGTAGGTCTCCGCATCGCTGGTATAGACATGCCAAGAGAAAAAGTCCAGCGGGGTGTTGTGCTTTTGCAGGTAATCGAGAAAACGCGAGGTGTACTGCTCTAATCGATCGTTCAGTGCGCCGCCCTGGGAGGCCAGTGCCGGGCTGATTTCATCGTAATGGCGCACCACTTCCACGGCGGCCTGCACCCAGTTATCGGGATTGATTGGGGCGCGCGTTGCCAGCGTTGGCATACCGGGGGAGGTGTGCATCGAATCGCCCAGGCGCAGGTATGGCTCGAATCCGCCCTCCAGGATGGCGGCGAAGACCTGATCGCTGGCTTCGGAATCGTAGGAGGCCGGGTCGCGCGGGTCGGCGTTTTGGTCGGGGTAGATGATTGCCATGTCCAGCGGTCCGCCCATATCGTGGGTGCGGATCATGGTCACGCCGACCGATTGATATTCTTCGGTCAGCACGGCACCGTCCCCCCGATCGGGGGGCAAGGGACCGCCGCCCACGCCCAGCAACGGGGCGATGCGCCCGCCGCTGGGGACCGCGTCCACAGTGAGCAGGATTTGAGGCAGTTCGGGCGCGGGCAATGAGGGAAGCGAAACCGACGCCGTCTCCGCGACCTGGGGCGCAGAGGGCGATGCAGGCACAGGCGGAGCAGTCGCCGGGGAGGGTTCGCCGGGCTGTTGCGGTTCGGTTGGCGGCGCAGCGCCAAAGGTACAGGCCGCAGACAGCAAAACCGGCAATGCCGCAGAGAAAACCAACTTGCGCAAAATATCCATGAGACCGCCTCCTGTTGACGGGGACTCAGGCCCTAACTTTAAGTATCATTCCTGTCATTATACAAAAAAATG
>DUEQ01000274.1 GCA_011192085.1 Caldilineae bacterium | reverse complement strand
TGGTGCCTTCTCTCAATTAGTCCCCCTCCCCCACTTCCCCAATTCGCTCTTTTTCCCCAGGAGGAGCATCGTGGAAAAACACAGGCGCATGCTTTTTATCGCGCTCACTATGGCGCTGGCGCTCATGCTGGCTTCGGGAATCCTCAGCACCATGGCGGGCTCTTCCAATGGCGAACTGATCAAGAACGGTGATTTCGAACAAGGATTCCGGCTGGTCGATGGCTGCGGCATGGTCGGCGTCGATTGGGGCTGCTTCAACACGGGCGGCGCGGGCGGCTATGGCTTTTATGACGACGCCTGGGGCCCGGTGGTGGCGACGGGCGCGCACGCCCAGCTCATCGAAATCAACACGAAAGAGATCGGCGGCGACCAGAACCGCACCGCGGGCATCTATCAGACGGTGGACGTCATTCCGGGCGAAACCTACATCTTGTCCTTCAATGGCATGATGCGGGCCAATGACTTCGCTGACGGCGGCGACCCGTGGCGCTATGTCATGCTCGTGGGCTTCACTCATAATGGCAGTGCGAATTGGGCCGACGCCCAGGTGCAGGAGGTTGATGTCGGCCCTATTCAGGATCGTCTGAATCCCACTCAGTATTATCACGTCCAGTTGAATGTGACCGCGCTGAGCGATAAGCTCACGGTGTTCATCGCCGGGCGGATGAAGTGGGGTGATTGGTATAAGGAAGTGGATTTCGATGTGGACACGGTGTCGTTGCAGGGGCCCAAGCCGTCGGCCGCCCCCACGCCGACGGGGACGCCTTCCTCCGAACCGACCCCCGCGCCCACGTCCACGCCCGCGCCCGGCGAACTCGTCTGTGATGGCCCCAACCTGCTCCAGAATGGCGGATTCGAGGGCCGATTCGACGCGGACGGCACCGCCGCCAAGTGGGGCAAGTTCAACAATGGCGGCCGTGCGGCCTATGGCTGGTACAGAGAGGCATGGGCTCCAGTGGTGGCCGAAGGAGCCAAGGCGCAACTGCTGGAGATCAACACCTTCGGCTTCATGCCCGCCGATCCCGATCGCTGGATCGGCATCCATCAGCGGGTGAGCGGGCTCAACCCCGGAGGCGTCTATCAGCTCAGCCTCAAGGCCATGATACGCGAACTGGCCGATCATAGCGATGAGGACCCCTGGCGGTACGAGGTCTATTGGGGCCTGAACAGGGATGCGGGTAAGATCGCGAGGGTGGGCGATCTGGAGATGTTGCACGGTATCCCCGTGTCCGGAATCTATCTGCGCACTGCGCCCGGCCCCTACAGCAGCTTCTCCACCACCTTCCAGGCCCCCACCAGCGAGATCCGTCTCTATCTGCTGGGCCTGATGAAGTGGGCCAAGTCGGACCGCGAGGTGAATTTCGACTTCGACGCCATTGAATTGCGGGCGTGCCGCACCGCCCCCGCGGATCCTTCTCCAGCGGATCCACCCGACGGCAGCGGTTCCGCAGCCTCTGTTGGCGAGGGAAGCTCCGAGGTCGTCCAGGCGCCTGCGGCGATCTGCACCTACATCGTCCAGCCGGGCGATTACATCTCTCGCATCGCAGACCAGTTCGGCGTCTCGGTCGACTGGCTGGTGACCCACAACGATCTGCCCAATCCTAATCTCCTCTTCGTGGGGCAGCCGCTGCGGGTGCCGTGCAGCGTGAACGCGGCTTCGCCCCCCGCGCCGGAAGAGAGGGCCCAGGTGAGGGCGGGGACGCCATCCGATGGCGCGGGCAGCCCGACCGAGGAAGAGAGGGTGACTCAGGAGGAGGACCAGCGGGAGCGGGATTCCTCCGGTACCGAACAGGAGGAGCACACTGTCGTTCGCGGCGAGAGCCTCAGTCAGATCGCTTTCCGTTACGGCACGACGGTGCAGGAGTTGCGGCGCATCAACCACATCGAGAATCCCCGGTTGATTCGGCCTGGGCAGGTGTTGCAACTTCCCACCCAGTAGACTGTCTGACCTGCCAAAAATCAAGCCCCTGCCATGGCGGCGGGGGCTTTTTCGTCATCTGCGGCTGCGCCTCAACTGCAAGAAATCTGGATTTCAAACGGACTTCCGTTTAGAAGCGCTGCATGCTGATGGGGATCGCTCGGCGCTCGGGCATTCGGTCCGCGGCCACGCCCTGCATGCTCCATGGACCGGTCCAGGTCACATGCACATCCACCAAACGCCCGCGCAGGTCCCGATCATCCTCGAAGAAAAGGAGCCGGTTCTGGGGCGTGCGACCCCGCCACTTGCCCTTGTGCCGGTCCTCCACCAGCACCTCCACGGTTTGGTGCAGCCAGCGGCGGTTGAGTTCGGCGCTGATGCGCTCGTGCTGGGCCTCCAGAAGCTGATGGCGGCGTCTTTTCTCCGCGTCGGGCACATCGTCGGGCATGCGACGGGCGCTGACCGTGCCGGGCCGGGGACTGTAACGGGCGATGTGCACCTTCTCCAGCCGCAGCTCCTCCAGAATGTCGTAGGTGCGCTGGAATTGCGCCGCGGTTTCGCCCGGAAAGCCGACGATGATGTCGGTGTGGATGGCGACGTCGGGGATGAGCTCACGGATGCGGTGTACCAGGCGGCGGTAGTCGTCCGCGGTGTAGCCCCGCTTCATCCGGGCCAACACCTCGTCATCCCCCGCCTGGATGGGGACCTCGATATGGGGCATGACCTTGGGTAGGCGGGCCACGGTATGCAGCAGGTCGTCACCCATGTAGCTGGGATGCCCGGTGAGGAAGCGGATGCGCCACAGGCCCTCCACCTCGTGCACCGCCTCCAGCAGGTCCGACAGGTTCGGGCGGCGGTCCGGGAAGTCGTAGCCGTAGCGGTCCACGATCTGCCCCAACAGGGTGATTTCCCGCACGCCCTGCGCGACCAGGCCCCGCACCTCGGCCACGATCTCCTCCAGCGGGCGACTGCGCTCCACGCCGCGGCGGTAGGGGATGATGCAGAAGGTGCAGGCGTGGGAGCAACCGTACACCACGGGCACATACGCGGCCACGGGCGGTGCACCTGCCAGGGAAAGATGTTTGAGGGAGGCAAGGGGATAGGTTTCGTCTTGCAGCTTGTGACGTAGCGCGGTCTGTCGTTCTTCGATTCGGCGCAATTCCTCCGCGGCCATGCGGTTTTTGATGTGATCCACCAAGGGTTGGGCTTCACTCGGCGCCATGAATACATCCACCCAAGGATAGGCGCGCAACAATTTCGGTGAAGGTTTCACTCCCACAAGACATCCCATCAACGCTAAGGTGCGTTTAGGATCTTGCCGTCGCCAAGTCTTGAGGGAGCCCAGCTTGCCCAAAGCTTTGTTCTCAGCACTCTGCCGCACGACGCAGGTATTCAGTACAACGATGTCTGCTTCTTCTATGTTCGCGGTGGGCTCATAGCCCAATTTTTCCAGTTCCGCGCCCACGTGGGTGGAATCGGCCACGTTCATCTGGCAGCCGATGGTCCAGATATGGTACTTTTTCATCTTGCCTCCGTTGGCGATCCCTCGTGCAAGGGGCCGTTGGATCAGTATTTGGTGATCAGTCATCAGTGGATAGGTGAGGGGTTGGGGCAGTTTATCGTTGGCT
>DUEQ01000273.1 GCA_011192085.1 Caldilineae bacterium | reverse complement strand
GGGGGGCGTGGCCCGGGGCAAGGCGGGGGTGGGCGTGGGCGCGGGGGGCGCGGGCAGGTCGAGGCGTTCCACTTGCACCAGGTGGATGATCTCATCGCCGTCGTTGAGCGCGTCGATGTGGAAGTCGGAGCCGGGATGATCGCCCCCGCCTGGCTGCCGGTTGCTGAACCGGGCGTCGGTCAGCGTCCAACTGACGGTTTTCCATGTGCCGGTGTCGGTCTTGTGCACCACGCCCGCCAGCTTGTTGGGGTTGCTCCAGGCGTCGTAGCGCACCTCGAAGGCGTCGGTTCCTCGATCGTAGTAGGTGATGTTCAGCCGCACCCGCTCTTGCGTGTCCAACAGGTAGCCGTCTTCGATGTCGAAGTACATGTAGGGATTGCCGGTGGCGATGTCGGTGCGGCGGGTGTAGCGGCCTTCGGGATAGGATGAGACGTTCCAAAGGGGCACGGTGCGTCCGCCGGGCGCTTCGTCGTTCTGCACCATGAAGAAATCGTAGTTGCCATACTGGGGATACCAGGCGTATTCGGTCTCGCGCATGGCCACCCAGGCCGAGGGGCTGTCTTCGATGGTTTTGCCCAGGTGTTGCAGCGCGAAGCGCAAGATTTTCTCCCGATCAGGCTTGGTGACCAGGTCTCGGGCGAAGACGAAGAAATCCGCGTGCTTGTCCAGGCCGTTGTACACGCCCCAGGTGGTGTTGGTCAGCCCGGTCATGTATTGCGCCTCATAAGATTCCCAGCCAATGCTCACCTTCTGCCACCATTTCAGCATAGGATCGTATTGCCCCGCGCCCTTGAGGGAATAGCCTTCGCGATCGATGACCGCGGCGTCGGCGTCGGGCGTGAGCCCGTTGTGTTTGAGGCCCACGCCATGGGAGGCCGCGTAGTCGGTGAATTCGCGTCGTTCCTTGATGTTGTCGAAGACGGGCGCGTATTGTAGCACCAGATGCGTGCGAGGGAAGGCCCGGCGATGGATGTCCACGATCTTGTTGACGGTGCTGACCCACAAGTCGCTGGTCAGCCCCGCTTCGGCCAGGCATGGATGGTGTTCGTTGTTGCCCGGCTTGGTTTCACCGTAGATGCCGACATCAATGAGGACGAAGGAGATGCGGGGATCGCCGTCGTAGCGGCGACCCGCTTCGGTGAGGAACCTCTCTAGTTCGGTGAGATAGGCGTTGCTCCAATACTTGGGGATGCTCCAGGAATCGTCGCAGATCACCCGCATCTCGGGATGCTGGTCATAGAGGAATGGCGGCACTTCGTCACCGCCACAACAACGGCCATTGTAGGAGATAAAGCCGATGGCTGTGGGTTTGTTCAAGGCGGCTTCTCTGGCCAGCCATCGGTCGATGGGAGACCAATCGTATTGGCCCGGACTCACCTCGATATCCTCCCATGGGAAGGAGAGCTGCCCGCCAGTGATGGGCGCATCGTTGGGGTCGAGGTTGCCCCAGTCGTAGAAGACGTAGATGCCGGGGCGCAGTTCGGGCGGGACCGCATCGAATTCCTGGCCCTTTTGGGGGGTGGGAAGGCCCAACTGGGCGCTGACCGCGGGCGCGCTCCATCCGCTGGCGAGGAGCAGCAGGCTCAGGCCGAGTAGGGCCAAGAAAACGCCGAGGGAAAAG
>DUEQ01000272.1 GCA_011192085.1 Caldilineae bacterium | reverse complement strand
GAGGAGGGGGTCTCCCCGGATTTCATCCGTCAAGGCCTGGCCCAAGGAACTCTTGTGCTCATCAAGGCCCCCCAGAGCGGACGTGTCGTAGCGGTGGGCGAAGGCGTGCGCACTAAGGTCAACGCCTCCATCGGAACCTCAAGCTACCTCTGCGATGTGGAGCTTGAGAAACGCAAGGCTCGATTGGCGGAGGCCCATGGAGCCGATACCCTGATGGAGCTTTCTGCCGCCGGAGACATCGACCACCTCCGTCGGGAGATCCTTGCCAGCGTCAGCCTTCCGGTAGGAAATGTGCCCCTTTATCAGGCCTTCTGCGACACCATGCACAAATACGGAGACCCTACCAAACTCGATCCCGAGTATCTCTTTGAGCTTATTGAACGCCATTGTGCCGATGGCATCGCTTTTATGGCTATCCACTGCGGGATAAATCTCTTTACCCTCGAGCGTCTCAAGGCTCAGGGCTACCGTTACGGAGGGCTGGTCTCAAAGGGCGGGGCCCTCATGGCCCAATGGATGGCGAAAAACGGAAGGGAGAATCCTCTTTACGAGCAATTCGACCGCCTTTTGGAGATACTCAAGCGGTACGACACCGTACTTTCCCTTGGAAACGGGATGCGGGCCGGGGCCATTCATGATTCCTTAGATCGGGCCCAGGTGGCCGAACTTCTCATAAACTGCGAGCTTGCGGAGAGGGCCCGGGAGGCCGGCTGCCAGGTGATGGTGGAGGGCCCCGGGCATGTACCGCTTGATGAGATCGAGACCTCGGTGAGGCTCGCCAAGAAGATGAGCGGTGGGGCGCCGCATTACATGTTGGGGCCGCTTCCCTGCGATGTAGGGGCCTCGCAGGATCACATTACCGCGGCTGTCGGGGCCGCGCTTTCGGCCTGGTACGGGGCCGACCTCATTTGTTATGTCACCCCTGCCGAACACCTCTCCCTTCCCAACGAGGAGGATGTGGTTGTAGGGGTGCGGTCCGCCCGCCTTGCGGCCCATATCGGAGATGTGGTCAAGCTTCGGGGACGAGCGGATATCCGTGACCAAGAAATCAGTAAGGCCCGTAGAGATCTGAAATGGGCCGAACAACTTAAACACCTCCTTTTCCCGGAAGAAGCCCAACGCCTGATCGAGGAGAGGCG
>DUEQ01000271.1 GCA_011192085.1 Caldilineae bacterium | reverse complement strand
CCTCGTGTCTTCGTGTCCTTCGTGGCTCGAAATCGGGTGGGTTAGTCGTCACGGTTTTCCTTGAAAATCGGCAATGTCGATGACGTTTTTCAATGTCGTCTGCCTGTGAGCCCCAACAGCCCGTGGACCACGCCCTGGAGCCTCGCCCGCGCGGCCTCGCCCCGCCACGCCCGCAGCGCATCCCCCACGATGCGCGCATGCCCGGCCAGGATGGCTCGCCATTCCCGCCGCCAGTCCTCCCGAGTGAGATGCCAGCGGTGGAGGAGGATGAGATTGCGGCCCACGTAGTAGCTTGCCATCCTGCCCCCGCCCGTGGCGCTGAGATGGTGATAGACCTGAGCCTCGGGGGCGAAGACCGTCTTCCAGCCCGCCTTCTGCATCCGCCAGGCCAGGTCCACATCCTCCAGATACATGAACAATCGCGGATCGAATCCCTCCAAAGCCTCCCACACTTCTCGCCGATACGCGGCCGCGCCCCCGCACGGCCCGAATACCCAGATATCCTCATCATACTGCCCCTCATCCACCTCCCACACGCCCCGGTTCTGCGGGAAGAAGCCGGGAGCCATGATGTCGCCCGCGGAGTGCAGCACATTCCGGTGGTCGAAGAGTAGCATCTTGCTCGCAGCCGCGCCCGCGTCGGGATGGGCCTCCAGCGCGGCGCAGAGATTCCTCAGCCAGTCGGACTCGGCCTCGGTGTCATTGTTCAGCATGACCAGGACATCCACATCGCCCGCACGGGCCGCGCCGATGTTGCTGCCCATGACAAACCCCATATTTTCGTCCAACGCCTCCACCTGCACCTCGGGATACGCCGCGGCCAGCATCTCCAGCGATCCATCCGTGGAGGCGTTGTCCACAACGATGACCTGAAATTGGGGATGCGTCTGCCTGCGCAGGCTGTCTAGGCAGGTGCGCAGATACTCCCTGCCATTCCAGTTGACGATGACGACCGCGGCGGAAAGAGTCATGACGGCTGTTCCCATATCTTCCGGGCTAGACGGATGCCTGTGGGCGTAGCCGCAAGCCCGCCCTCCGCGGTCTCCTTGAAGCGCGGGTCCATGCGGCGGCCAATGCGGCCCATGGCGTCGATGACCTCATCGGGCGGGATGACGCTCTCCACCCCGGCCCGGGCCAGATCGATGGCGATGAAAGCCTGGGCCGCGCCCGCAGCATTGCGTTTAATGCAAGGCGCCTCCACCAGGCCCGCGACCGGGTCGCACACCAGCCCCAACATATTCTTCAGGGTGATGGCCACAGCCTGGCCCGACTGCCGGGGCGCCCCCCTCAGCAGCTCCACGCCTGCGGCTGCGGCCATGGCCGCAGCGCTACCCGTCTCCGCCTGACAGCCCCCAGCCGCGCCCGAAATGCTGGCCCGGCGGGCGATGACCGCGCCCACGCCGCTGGCCGTGAACAACGCCTGGATCAGCTCCTCATCGCTGAAGCCGTAAGCTTCCTGCAGGGTGAGGAGGACGCCGGGGAGGATGCCCGCGGACCCCGCGGTGGGCGTGGCCACGATGCAGCCCATGCCTGCATTGACCTCGTTCACCGCCATGGCGCGGGCGACCGCCCGGCTGAGGATGGAGCCGGTGACGGGCGCGTGTCCGGCTTCCAGCCAACCCCACAGGCGATGAGCGTCGCCGCCGGTGATGCCGCTGAGGGAGCGCACGGGCCGGGCGAGCCCCTCCTCCGCGCTCTGGCGCATCACCTGCAGGCGACGGGCCATGGCGGCCCACGCCTCCTCCCGCGTCCGAGCGGTGATCTCCACCTCGCGGGCGAGGACGACAGCGTGCAGGGGTTGGTTTGTTTTTTCGGCCAGAGCGATCATTTCCGCCAGGGATTCGAACATGGCGCCATTGTAGCGCAGGGAGGGGCGTTTTCAAAACTGTCGAAATTGCCAATTCAATAGGAGTCTGT
>DUEQ01000270.1 GCA_011192085.1 Caldilineae bacterium | reverse complement strand
CCGATATTTCGAAAATAGATTTGGCATCGTCCGTGTCGCCTTTCTCAACTCCGCACTTTCTTATGGATGTCCCCACCAAACTGACTCCCTTCAGCCAAAGCCTTTTGCACCCCGCGCTCAACAACGCATTGAACCGACTCGCCCGCGATCTGGCGCCCGCTTCCCCGCCCCCGCCCCTGAATCTCCAGCATCCCCAAGGCCCAAACGCCTTTCTGGCCGAGCTCGTCCTGGCCGCGTGGGGCGGCTCGCCGCCCGATATCGGACGGCTGTTGGGCGTCGAGCCGCCTACGGGCTCCCGGCGCGGCAAGCCGGGCTCAGGCGCAAAACAGGCCCAAGCCGCGCTCCAGGAGTTCAACAGCGCCTACACCCGCCTGCGCCGCTGGTCGGAGTGGGTTTTCGCTTCGGAATGGAGCCAGGCCCAGCTCCTGCAAGTGATGGAAGAAGTCGAACCCAAAGTGGAAGAGGCGCTGCATTGGGTGCACGCACTGGCTGTGGCCGCGATCGGCGGCTACGAGCGTCTGGGCGCTCTGCTGGCAAAGAAGGAAAAGGACGCCGCCAAGGCTGAATCCCTGCGATTGGGATTGGTCGCGGGCCTGGAAACGCCCGACAGCCGCTTTCTGCACGGACTGGCCCTGGGCAAGCCTGTGGCAGAGCTTCGTGAAACGTTTGGACACATGCCGCTGGCGCAGGAAGGCGAAGTCGCGCGGCCGCGGGTGGTGGATGCGCCCGCCGACCAGTTGGCGACGCCGCCCGTGGAAGTGTGGAACTGGGACCTGGGTCGAGCGCAGAAACGGCGGGTCGAGGCTGAAAAGCGGGCCATGGCCCAGGCGAGCGTGCTCGGGCGTTCGGGCCTGCGAAAGACCCTCGAACTCACCCAGCAAGCGCTTGTCGCTCACGCCCGCGCGCGGGAGGCGCTGGCCTTCGTGTTGGCTGCAGCCCGACATTGGGCTTTGGCCGCAGCAGAGGAGGGCGCGAGGGATGGACGCATCCATCATCCCGACGAGATCTTCATGCTGGAAATCGAGGAGATCAAACAGATGATGACGGGGGAGTGGCACAGTCGGGCGCACGTGGACGCGTTGATCAAGGAACGCCAAAGCGCCTACGATGCCCTGCCCGCGAGGAGCGCGGCCCACGCGCATTCCCTGGGCGTGGCGGGCTACGACACGGAAGGCGCCTTGCAGCCCTTCGTCGCCCCCGGCGAACTCACGCTGGATGCGCCCCCTGGATTCATGGCCCTGGCGGAGAACTGGCAGCCCGGCTGGTGGCGGGTGGTCCTCAAGGCGGAAGGGCTCATCGATCTGGGAGGCCACCTGCTGACCTGGATGGCGTCGATCGCTCGCTCGGGCGACCTCCCCGCCTTGATCGGGGGCGCGGATTATGCAGCATGGCCACGGGGCGAGCGAATCCGGCTGGATCCCGCCCGAAATCGGGCGGAAACGACGGACTAACCCGATAGTAGTATCCTCCTGACCAGGGGCAGCGGGAGTACATCCTCAAAAATACGCCTCATGAGTTATTGAAAT
>DUEQ01000027.1 GCA_011192085.1 Caldilineae bacterium | reverse complement strand
GACACGGACACGAATGTCATCGTCATTGCCGCCACGAACCGGCCCGACATTCTGGACCCGGCTCTGCTGCGTCCGGGCCGCTTCGACCGCCAGGTGGTCATGGATCGGCCCGACGTCAAGGGCCGCGAAGCCATCTTCCGCATCCACGCCCGGGGCAAGCCCATCGCCAGGGATGTGAGATTCGAGGTGCTGGCCCGGCTGACGCCCGGCTATGTGGGGGCCGACATTGAGAATGTGATCAACGAGGCCGCGATCCTGGCTGCGCGGCGCAACAAGCGCTTCATCACCATGGCCGAGTTGCAGGAAGCCATCGAGCGGGTGCGCATGGGGCCTGAACGCCGTAGCCGCCTGCTGACGCCCAAGGAAAAGGAGATCATCAGCTACCACGAGGCGGGCCACGCGGTGGTGAATTACTACATGAAATACACCGATCCGGTGCAGAAGGTGACCATCGTGCCCCGCGGCATGGCGGGGGGGTATGTGATGCCCCTGCCCGACGAGGATGCCATCGAGAACCGCAGCCGCTTCCGCGACATGATGGCCTTCCTGTTGGGCGGTCGCGCCGCGGAAGAGATCGTGTTCGGAAATCCCACCACAGGCGCCAGCAACGATCTGGAGCAGGTCACTCGGCTGGCCCGAGCCATGGTCACCAGCTTGGGCATGAGCGAGAGGCTGGGACCGCTCACTTTCGGCCAGCGGGAGGAGATGGTCTTCCTGGGCCGGGAGATCAGCGAACAGCGCAATTACAGCGAGGAAGTGGCCGAGATCATCGATGACGAAGTGCGACGGTTGATCACCGAGGCCCACCAACGGGCGTTGAAGGTGCTGCGCGAGCATCGTGACAAGCTGGAGCTGCTGGCCAAGCGTTTGATGGAAGTCGAGACCGTGAGCGGTTCCGAGTTCTATGCGCTCATGTCGGGGCGGATGGAGGAGGCCTCCACGCCCGCATCATAATCGGTTCGTGCTTTGACAATCCAGGAACGCAGAGACAGACGCCTTGGCATGTCTCTGCGTTCCTTTTTCTTCCCACACGTTTTACAAAATTCCCACGACAAGGAGATCGCCATGACCGAGTATCGCGTCGAAACCGATTCCCTGGGCGAAGTGCTGGTCCCGGCCGACGCCCTCTACGGCGCGCAGACCCAGCGCGCCATCGACAATTTTCCCATCAGCGGGATGACCTTCTCCCGCACCTTCATCCGGGCGTTAGGCCTGGTGAAACTGGCCGCGGCCCGGGCCAACGCGGACCTGGGCCTCCTGCCCGACGACATGGCCCAGGCCATCCAGGGGGCCGCGCAGGAGGTGGCCGACGGGCATTGGGATGCTCAATTCCCCATCGACATCTTCCAGACGGGCTCGGGCACCAGCACGAACATGAACGCCAACGAGGTCATCGCGCATCTGGCCTCGGAGAAGCTGGGGCGCAGGGTGCATCCCAATGACCACGTGAACATGGGCCAGTCCTCCAACGATGTCATCCCCACGACCATGCACGTGGCCGCATGGCTGGAGGCGGACGCGGTCCTGCTGCCGGGCCTGCGCCATCTCCAGGCCATCATCGAGAGCAAGGCCCGGGAGGTGACTGATGTGGTCAAGACGGGTCGCACCCATCTCATGGACGCCATGCCCGTGCGGATGAGTCAGGAGATGGGCGCGTGGGCGACGCAGATGCGTAAGGGCGTGGCGCGCATCGAACGTGCGCTGGAGGATGTGAGCAGGCTGGCCATCGGCGGCACCGCAGTGGGCACGGGCGTCAACACCCATCCCGAATTCGGCGACCGGGTGGCGGCCATCCTCGCCGAACTCACGGGCCTGCCCTTCCTGAAGACCGACGACCATTTCGAGGCCCTTTCCGCGCAGGACGCGCTGATCGCGCTTAGCGGCCAGCTTAAGACTGTGGCCGCCAGCCTGATGAAGATCGCCAACGACCTGCGCTGGATGAACAGCGGTCCCATCGCGGGCTTGGGCGAGATAGCGCTGCCCGCGGTGCAACCGGGGTCCAGCATCATGCCTGGAAAGATCAACCCCGTCATCGCCGAAGCGGTGACCATGGTCGCCGCGCAGGTCATGGGCAACGACGTGGCCGTGACCATGGGCGGTCAGTCGGGCGTGTTCGAGCTCAACGTCATGCTGCCCCTCATCGCGCACAACGTCCTGCAATCGGAGCGCATCCTGGGCAACGCGGCCCGCATCCTGGCGGACAAGGCCATCAGCGGATTGACCGTCAACCGGGAGCGCATCAGCCGCCTGGTGGACAAAAACCCCATCCTGGTGACGGCCCTCAACCCCATCATCGGTTACGAATTGGGCGCGAAGATCGCGAAGCGGGCCTATGCCGAAGGCCGCAGCATCAAAGAGGTGGCCGCGGAGATGACCGATCTCGCGTCCGAGGAACTCGACCGCATCCTCGATCCGGCCCGGCTCACCGAGGGCGGCATCGTGGCCGGGTGATAGCTCACGCTCTAACCTCCGGAAGGTGGACGAAAGTTGCCCGGTCAGGCGCCAATCAGGCGTCCATCTCCCGGAGATTACCTGCTACCCGCCCCTTGCGACCTGCACGCCCATGTTTATTGCTCAGGGTCCGCGATCTCGATCTCGTGCACATCTGCAAAGTTGTTCTCGATGCGCACGTCCTCGTGGAGCAGGCCGCCCCAGATGCGGAAGGGATTGCGGGGTGGAATGCTATCCCAGATGATGGTCCCATAGACCAGCCCTCGCTCGCCCGGGTCCAGGAAACACTGCTCCCGACCATCGATGGTCTCACAGCGCAGGTCCTCGACCTTGCGTCCCACCGCGTAGCGGAAGGGCCAGTCCTGCCCAAAGTTGGACTGATAATTCAGGCCGAAGCGCCAGGTGCCTGACTGTTCGAACCAGCTTGGCTCATCTTCCCGATAGGCCAGGGTGTTGTAGTTTTCGCTGGCCTTGTAGACTGTGCCGGGCCACGGGCCCGCGGTGCGGATGGGCACCCGACCGTAGTTCTCGATGGTGGCGGTGAAATGCATGGCCGCGCCCAAGGGGATGTTCAGCCTGTAGCCGCTGTCCAACGGCCCCACCATGGTGATCTTGCCCTCCACGATCTGCGCCCGCGGGTAGCCGCCATCCTTGATGGTGAGCGTGCCCGTGATGATGTTGTGGTTGCCCACCTTGTCCCACGCCTCGGCCACGACGAGATAATCGCCATCAGGGGGCGGGTCCGCGCCCTTGTCGATGCCGCCATCGTAATCGTAGAAGTGATACCCCGCTTCCGTGGGCTCCACCTTGCGTTCGGTGGGCTCCAGGGGGTATTTGCGGTTGGGATTTTCTTCGTCGTGGGGGTTCATGAGGTAGACCTGGATCTCCTCCACCTCTTTCGTCAGCCAGTAGGTGATGGAAGCCCGATCGTCGATGCCGTCCTGGTTGGGCGTGATGACTTCAGGGTTCACCGCGAAGTTCTCGAACTCGGGCATCTCGGTGTCCGCGTCCTGGATGGTGATGAATCCCTCGGTCCGGTCGGTGAACCCGCGCGCGTCGGTGGCCTCGATGACCCACCGATACCGGCCATCGGGTAGCACCCGGCCGATGTATTTCTCGTCGATGAGGCGCTCCGGCTCCAGATAGATGGGCTCCTCGATGACGCCGCCCCACAGGACGTTGTAGTCGCGGGCCCCGCGGTGCTTGTTCTTCCGGAAGTAATAGCGATGGCCCGCTTCATCCTCGAAGTAGATGGCGATGTCGCTGGGCCGGCGGATAGTGTAGGAGATGCGCGCGACGTCGGCCACGCCGTCCGCGTTGGGGCTGATGACATCGGGCTCGATGCGGGCGTTGGCCAGGATGGGGCCTGTGGAGCCGCAGGCGGAGAGGACCAGCGCCGCTGTGAGGAACAGAAAGCACGTCAAGAATAGCTGTTTCATGGGGGATCAGTCTAGCAGAAGGGGCCATCCAGGGCAAGATCATCGGCGGCATTTTTTCGGAACAGGCCAACGGCAGACTTGCCAGCGCCGCCAATTTTATTTTCAGAACAGTTGACGATTCGCCTCTGTGGCTCTATACTTTCGATATGAGCGCTCGTCTCAACGTTTCGATCATCATCTTCTCCCTCCTTCTCCTGGCGGCGTTTCTACCAGCGGACGCGGGCGCTCAAGAGGGGGAAACGCCTCCCGTTCGCACGCCGGAGCAAACCGACGCGTTGGTGCAAAAGATCATCGACAGCATGAGCGTGGAACAGCGCGTGGGGCAGCTCTTTTTGGCGACCTTTCAGGGCAATGACACCGGGCCCAACAGCGATATCGCCCGTCTCATCCGCGACCTGCACGTGGGCGGCGTCGTGCTCACCACCTGGAACGGCAACATCAGCAATGAGGGTGACGTCGCGGTCCAGACCCTGCAATTGAATAACGATCTCCAGACGTACGCGTTTCGCGATCTCGATCAGCCCGTCGTGCTGCCCGACGGCAACTTGAATCCCGCCATCGCTCGCGGGGGCGCGCCCGGCCTCCCCCTCTTCATTGCCCTCAACCAGGAAGGCGATGGCCTGCCCTACACCACTCTGATCAATGGCTTTTCGCCTCTACCCAACAACCTGGCCATTGGCGCCGCCTGGAACCCCGATTTCGCCCGGAAGATGGGGGAGATCGTGGGCCGGGAGCTAAGCGCGGTGGGCGTCAACATGTTGTTGGGGCCCTCCCTCGATGTGCTGGACAATCCCCGGCCCGAGCTCAAGGGCTATGCGGGCAGCCGCACCTTTGGCGGTGACGCCTATTGGGTCTCCAAGATGGGGCAGGCGTACATCGCGGGCGTGCATGCAGGCTCCGACGGCATGCTGGCCACGGTGGCGAAGCATTTTCCGGGCCAGGGAGCCAGCGACCGTCGGCCGGACCAGGAAGTGGCGACAGTGCAAAAACCCCTGCCCGCGCTGGAACAGGTGGAGCTCGCGCCCTTCCGCGCGGTCACCGAAGAGGCTTCCTCGCCCGAGGCCGTCACCGACGTGATGATGACCTCCCATGTCCGCTACAAGGGCTTTCAGGAGAACCCTCGACAACTCACCCCTCCCATCTCCCTGGCGCCTGAACTCCAGACGATCATGGACGGGTTCACCACCTGGCGAGGCCAGGGCGGCGTGCTCCTCTCCGATGCGTTAGGCGTACGCGCGCTGAAACGTTATTATCTGGCCTATGAGCCCGATCGCTTCCCCCATCGCCGGGTAGCGCAAGAGGCTTTTCTCGCCGGCAACGATCTCCTGTTCCTGGCGGAATTCGACAAGGACGGCATATGGGATCAGCAATTCGCGAATATGGTGGATGTCATCGGGTATTTCAAGCAAAAATATGAGGAGGACCCCGCGTTCCGGGCCCGAGTTGACGAATCCCTGGCCCGGATCATCCACCTGAAGCTCAAACTCTATCCCCAGTTAAGCTGGCAGGCAACCCAGCGCACGCCTGACGAACTGCCCGACATCCTGAACCAGGGGTTGGATGACGTCACCGCAGTCGCGCGCAGCGCGAACACCCTCATCTATCCCGGCGTCACCGAGCTGGCGGACCGCCTGCCCAGCGCGCCGCTCCTTTCCGAACGCATCCTCATCTTCACCGATGACCGCCCCCTGCGCGAATGTCCCGATTGCCCATCGCAACCAGCCATCCCTGTCACCACCATGGAGGAGAGGATACTCCACCTCTATGGCCCCGAAGCCAGCGATCAGGTGAATCCCGACAATATCGACAGCGCCGGGTTCTCCGAGTTAAACGCGCTGCTCCTTCAGCAGTCCGATCCTGCTCAGGTTCCGCCGGAACAGGCTTTGAGCCAGGAGCGCATTACCGAGCTCAACGGCCTCATCCATGATGCAGAGTGGATCATCTTCAACATGCTGGATGTGGACAAAGAGACGCACCCCAATTCCGCGGCCTTGAAACGGTTCCTCGACCAGCGAGCGGATATCCTGCGGGATAAGAAGCTCATCGTCTTCTCCTTCAACGCGCCCTACTTCCTCAGCGACACTGAGATCGGGAAGCTCACCGCGTATTACGGCCTGTACAGCAAGACCGATCCTTTCATCGAGACCGCGGTGCGCACCCTCTTCCGGGAGTTGCAGCCCGAGGGAAGCCTGCCCGTGAGCGTGACGGGGGTGAATTATAACCTGACACGGGTGCTGGAGCCCGATCCGAATCGCCCCTTCCCCCTGCAATTGCTCCTGCCCGATCCCGAGACGGGCGAGCCCAGACCCATCGATCCTCAGTTGGGCGTCATCGACTTGCAGGTGGGTGACGCCATCATCGTGCAGGCGGGTCCTGTGCTCGATCACAATGGGCATGTGGCGCCCGACGGCACCCTGGTGGAGTTCATCTTCCTGGATCAGCAGGCGGGCGTGGAGCTTCCTCGGCGACAGGCGACCACGGTGAATGGGATGGCTTTCACACAGCTTGTCATCGAACGGGCCGGGACGTTTCATATCTCGGCTACCGCGGGCGAGGGCGCGCACGCTGAGGCCG
>DUEQ01000269.1 GCA_011192085.1 Caldilineae bacterium | reverse complement strand
CGGAGTGGAAGCGACGGCGACTTATGCGCTCCAGCGAGAGCTGGAAAAGGATTCAACCATTGGGAGAAACGCTATCAGATTTTGAGGGAGTTGGTGGGGTGAATGCTCGTGAGCATTTCGGCGTGGTGCAGCAAGCCATGCAGTCTGCACCCACCGGGATGTCGGGCAGAAAAACAAAAAACGCCTTCGCCCGGTCAGGGACGAAAGCGTCTGGCTTCCGCGGTGCCACCCTGGTTGACGAGGCGTTTTACGGCAACGCCCCGCCCGCTCGGCGGGAGACCATCATCTCCCCGTGGGGGTAACGGGCCACGAACCCGGCCGCGTCTACTTGGGGATGCGATAGAGATTCGATGGAGCTTGTATGAATCTCAATGAATCTCAACGAATCGCTATGTGATTCCCCGTTCGGGCGGCGGCTCCGGAGGGATTTTCAGCGGGGGCAAGGCGTCCGGCTTCCACCCTCCCGGACTCGCTGGGCCCGACCGGGCCCGCCTACTCGTCTCCATCATCGCCTTTGGATGGGGTATGAGGTTGCTGGCGTAAGTTTAGCACCAGCAGGGTGAAGTGTCAAACATGGAGGAAAGAAAGAGGCCCGCCACAAGGGGACGGGCCTGTTGAGGCGATGGACAAAGATGGGCGTGCGTTATGGGGCCAGGAACACCGGCAGCCAGGTGCGAGTGGGCGTGGGAGTCGGTGAGGGCGTAGGCGTGGGAGTGGGGATGTCGAACCAGAATTTGTTGTTGTGAGCGCCCGGCGCAGGGTCTGTCCATTGGATGGTGTTGGGCGCAGTCACTACGCCATCCTCGCTCCAGACGTCCACGGCGACCATGCCGCTGGGCGCGGTCGCCATCAACGTGAACTCATCGAAGTCGTAGGGTTCGATGATATGGAAGTTGAAGTAGCCACCAGGGCCCGTGGTGACTTCCTTGTACCACTCGCCGGGGGCCGCATCACCAGCATTCCGCCCATAGAGCCGCAGAGTAACGCCCGCCAGGGGTGTGGATTCGTCACCGGCCATGCCGCGATAGGCGAAGCCATCGAAGCGCCATACGGGCAGGTCGAAGGTCGCGACCACGGGATCATGGTCGCTGGCCCGATCAGCGACCGGGAACTCGGCGTTCACATGCACCGCATCGATGCGCGTGGCGTGGGCGTTCATGTTGCGACTGACCAGGATGTGGTCCAGGTCTTGAGAACTGCCGCCATAAATGAAGCTATAGCGGTCCTCCCGCGGCAGACGCTCCATCAGATTGATGAGGCTATCCCCTTTGAGCGCGGTGAGCGCGTTGGAGAAGTCGAAGTCGTTGAGATCGCCTACAACGACGATATTGGCATTGGGGTCCAGACGGAGAATCTTGTCCGCGAAGTCGTTGATGGCCTGGGCCTGAGCGGTGCGCTGAGCCAGGGTATGTTGCACAGGGGGCTGGACTCGACCGAAAAGCGCATCATCGCCGCCCTTGGACTTGAAGTGGTTGACGATGACGAAGACCTTGTAGCCCTGGAAGATGAACTCGCCCGCCAGGGATTTGCGGCTGGCTTCGTAGCCCAGGTTGGGGTCCTCGTTGAACGCAGGGTTGTTTGGATCGACGCGGCCGGGGCTGAGGGTGAGGGCAGGGCCGCCCGGGATCATCTGTACATCGGTAGGGGTGGTGGCGTCGCCGCCGGGGCGATCCACAAAGGTCACCCGATCGGGCCGGAAAAGGAAGCCGACGCGGATGTTCGCGCCCGGCTGGCCGCCGTCCGCGTTGTTCTCAGGGTTGATCTGCCGATACTCGTAGAGGGGGCCACCCGCCGTCTGAATGGCGTCGATGAGAGTCTGGAAGGTGACGCTGGCGTCCACCGTGCCATCGTCGGCGGGACCGTTGTTATCCTGCACTTCCTCCACGCCGATGATGTCGGGCGAGCGCATGTGCTGAACGATGATGGCGGCCAGATCGTTGAATTTGGCCGCGCCGTCGCCCGGGTCCAGGTTCTCCACGTTGAAGGTGGCGACGGTGAGTTGACCGTAAGCGGGTTTGGCATACTCTTTCCCCAGGCCAGAGGATGTCACCGCCGGCAGAGGATCGGGGTTCAGCACCTTGAAGTTGCCGTAGCTGTAATGCATCACGCCCACGATGGGCTCCTGGAACCGATCCCCGGGCAGGACTTGGGGTTCATCGGGAACCAGCGCATCGTCGATGATGATGCGTTCGGGATTGGGATCATCGGGCCGCAGGGCGATGCCGCCGCGATAGGTGCGCAGGCCCGCGTGGGCCCCGTTGTCGCCCACCACGACGATCTCGCCATACTTATTGGTGGGAGCCACAGCCACGGCGTCGTTGATCTGCACCCGCATGCCCTCCACCGATTCGTAGAAATCGATGCCATCCTCATCTGGATCGAACGTGGGCGTGTTGTTCACATCGCCTGTGGAGTCGTTATCGATGATCTGGTTCGGCGGGATGCGGCCGCCGTCGCCCAAAACGGTGGGGCTGGGCAGAGGGTTATTCTGGGTGAGGACGATGATGCTGGGGTTGCTGAGCTCGGTGATGGAGAGATTGCCCGTGCTATACCCGCCAGGGTAGTACTCGGTAACGTCGGCAGTCACCAACACTTCATCACCGCTGGCCACCGTGGGCGTGGAACCTACATAGACGTAAATGCCCTCGGAGGTGGCGTCGCTGGCGTCGACGTCCGCATCGGGCGTCTGCATCCAGAAGCCGCGGCGATCGGTGACGGTGACAACGCCATACACATGGTCCACGCGTTGATTCACAAAGGGCGAGAGGTGCTGCGCTCCCTGCACCTCATGGATGTACGTGGGGTTGATGCTGGATTGGTTGCTGGCGTTGGACGAGGGTGCCAGGGGATAGAGGGGGATTTGATCCTCCCTCCAACCATTGTTCGCGCCCGCACCGTCGGGCAGACGATTCCACGACGAGCCGGCCGCTTGACTCCATCCCACCTGATCAACTCGCTCATGCGCGCTGTTGAAGAGATAGACGTTGTCCCTCGCTTCATCGAGATTAAAGTAGTG
>DUEQ01000268.1 GCA_011192085.1 Caldilineae bacterium | reverse complement strand
TTCCCTTCTTGCCGTCGTGTCTTCGTGTCCTTTGTGGCTTGAAATCGAACATGTTCGTAGTCACTTCCCTTCTATGCTTGCGCCATGACGACTTCCCAGACGCGACCCCCTGTCATTGGCATCCCCGTCGCCCAGGGCCAAAATGCGCGGGGCGCCAGGCTCTACACCGTGCATCAGCTTTATCTCGATGCGGTGTATCGGGCGGGCGGCATTCCCTGCCCTGTGCCCTTGCATCTGGATGAAAGGTTGTATCGGGAGATCTTTCAGCGGATGAGCGGGTTGTTGCTGGCGGGCGGCGAGGATATTGATCCCCGTCTTTATGACGCCGAACCGAAAGCCGTCCTTGAGAAGATCGATCCCCATCGGGATCGGGTGGAGATCATGCTGGCCCGCTGGGCGGTGGCGGAGAAGATGCCTATTCTCGGCATCTGCCGCGGGCATCAGCTGTTAAACGTGGCCATGGGGGGCGCGTTGTATCAGGATATCCGGGAGGAGATGGGCGTCGAGGAGGTGCACGACATGCGCGGCAAGGGCCCCAATTTCCGCCAACAACGCCCTCATCAAGTGACGCTCGATCCCAACAGCAAAATCGCTCGGGAGTTGGGCGCGGTGCTATGGGTGAACTCCTTGCATCATCAGGCTGTGGCGACGCTCGGCCAGGGCCTGCGGGTCGTTGGCACGTCGCCGGGCGGCGTGATTGAGGCCATGGAGCTGGAAGGGCACCCCTTCGCGGTGACCGTGCAATGGCATCCCGAAATGCTGAGTGACGACCATCGGATGTTGCGGCTATTTCAGTTGCTGGTGGAAGAAGCGATCCGCTTTCGGGAGAGTCGGGCGGAGTGCACATGCTAAGGCCAGGGTCGGGGCGGGATCGTCCTATCGGCGTGTTCGATTCTGGCGTGGGCGGGCTTTCGGTGTGGCGCGAGCTCGCGCGGCTATTGCCGGGGGAAGGGATGATCTATCTGGCGGATCAGGCAAGAGCGCCTTACGGGGAGCGCACCCGGGAGGAGGTGACCCAATTCACCCATGAGTCGGTGGCGTGGCTCTTGGCGCAAGGGGTGAAGCTGGTGGTGGTCGCCTGCAATACGGCCTCGGCCGCGGCGTTGACCAGCCTGCGGCGGCGCTGGCCCGACACGCCCATCGTAGGCATGGAGCCCGCGGTGAAACCGGCCAGTCAACGCACGCGCACCGGGCACGTGGGCGTACTGGCCACGCCGGGCACGCTGCAAGCGGATCGGTTCATCAGTTTGGTGGCGCGTTTTGCCAACGGCGTGCATGTGCACACCGTGATGGGCGTGGGGCTGGTGAGGATGGTGGAGGAGGGCGTGTTGGACGGGCCAGACGCGGAGGCCCGACTGCGCGCCATACTAGCCCCATTGCAGGAGGCCCCGATCGATCAACTTGTGTTGGGGTGCACCCATTTCCCCTTCCTTGAAGCCGCGCTTCGACAGGTGCTGGGAGATGGTGTAGAATTGGTGAACCCGGCTCCCGCGGTCGCGAGACATACGCGTCGTACGCTGGAACAAGCAGGTCTCTTACGGACCGCCCCCCATCCGGGACCCTGGCATTTTTTCACTACGGGCGATCTGGCGCGTTTCAAACATTTCGTTCATCCCATCGTTGACTCTGCATGGATGGCATCGGAGCGATGGATCACGTTTCGGAAGATCACCATTTGATACAGCATCCTCAGGGTCCTGCGACCCGTGTCATGGAGCAATTGCTGACGCGCGTGGAGCGGTTGGATGCGTTGGCGGAGGAGGGAAGCGCCTCGCTGCGGCGGGAGATCGCAGCGCTGCGTGAATTCATCGCCCAGCGGGCCGCTGGCGAAGAGGCTCGAAGCCAACCGACGACATTTTTGCAGCAGTTGTTCGATCTGATTCCCCTTGGCGTGGTGGTTCATATCAATGGCATTGTGCGGGCCATCAATCCCGCTGGCGTGGCGCTGTTGAACGCCCACAGCGCGGAGGAGATCGTCGGGCGGAACGCGCTGGATTTCGTACATCCCGATTTCGTCGCCCGGGCGATGTCGCGCATTCAACAGCTTCAATCCTCGCCAAGCGAAAGGGAATTCTCGATCGCTCCCTTTGTGGAGGAAGTGTTCTTTACCATTGATGGCGAGACGAGGGACGCCGAGGTCGCGGGGATGCAGATGGCGCCAACGGAGGAGGGCACGCCGATCATGGTGCTGATCCGGGATATTACCGAGGAAAAGCGGCAGCGACGCGCGTTGGAGGAAAGTGAAGCCCGGTTTCGGCGCTTGGTGGAGGTATTGCCCGATGGCATCATCGTGCATAAGGACCGGAAAATTATCTTCGTCAATGACGCGGCTGTGCGGATGATGAATGTGGAAGGCCCTGAGGCTTTGCTCGGGCGCTCCATCACGGAATTTCTATTGCCGGAGGAGCGTGAATTCGTCGAGGCGCGGATCGAGCGCTTGTTGGAAAGTTGGGAGCCCCTGCCCATTTCTCAAAACCATCTCATCTTGCCCGATGGGGACAAGATCCTGGTGGAGGTGCGGGCGTTTCCCTTCGAAGAGCAAGGCGAAAAAGCGATCTTGCTGGTGCTTCGAGATATTACGGAAGTCGAGCGCTTGCGGCGGGAGCTGGAAGCCAATGAGGCCAAATTCCGATTGTTGGCGGATTTGCTGCCAGCCACCGTGTATATGGTGGACGAGGCGGGCAACCTGCTCTATCTGAATCAGTCGGCCAACGCCCCGGTGGGGTATACGCTGGAGGAAGTTCAGCGTGTAAAGTTTTCCAAGATCATCGATCGTCGGGATTTGATCAAAGGCGTTCGGTCCTGGCAGGCGTTGGATGTGGGCGAGACTGCCTATTATGAGATTCGGGTGCGAGACAAGCATGGCGGATGGCGGTGGTCGGCTGTCTGGACCACGAAAACGAAGATGGAAGATCAGATCGTCGGGTTGGGCGTGGTGTTGGACATCACCTGGCGCAAGGAGATGGAGCGGGCGTTGCGGGAGCACGCCCAGCGTTTGGTAACGGCGTTGGAGGAGGAGCGGCGGCGCATCGCTTCTGAGCTTCATGATGAGGTGGGACAGCAACTGATAGGCATGAAGTTTGCTATGGAGAGGGCGTTGCACCATGCACAATCGACGGAGGCCCGCCACGCCATTCAGGATGGGTTGCGGCAGCTCGCGGATCTCACCGAGCTGGTGCGCGAGCTATCCCTCTCTTTCCGCCCCGCCATGCTCGACACGCTGGGGTTGCTGCCCACGTTGCTATGGCATTTTAATCGCTATACCGCGCGCACCGGCATCCGGGTGCGTTTCAATCATTCGGGCCTGGATGAAGTCACCCTTCCACAGGCCCACAGCACGACCATCTATCGCGTGATTCAAGAAGCCTTGACGAACATCGCTCGACATGCGCGCACCGATGAAGCGGTTGTCGAGATTCGGGTTTCCCCCGGGCGCTTATGGTTGAAGATCAAAGATGAAGGTGAAGGGTTCGATCCGGAACAAGCGCTGCGCGATTACCGTTCCAGTGGGTTAAGGGGTATACAGGAACGCGTGC
>DUEQ01000267.1 GCA_011192085.1 Caldilineae bacterium | reverse complement strand
GCGTGGGTTCCGCAGGCGTGGGGGTGGGCGTGGGCTTCGTGGGCGTGGGTTGGCTCTGGGGCTCCTCGCTGACGGCGACCGTGGGCGTGGGCGTAGGAATCACGCCGCCGCCCAGCATGGTTGCCAACACATAGAACAACCCGCCCGTGATTACGATGGCTAGAAAGGGAATCAGCAATGCCGCCCAAGGGGAGCGGGGGCGCTGTTGTCGTCGTCGAGGCTGATAGCGTCGCTCTTTCATAAAAGCAATGGTGTGAGGGAACGAAGATGAGTTCGGAGGCAAGTATACCACAAAGGGGAGAAGGATCGAAAAGATGGCGCGAACTTAATCCCCGAAGATGGTGACGACAATGCGACGACTGCGGGCCCGGTCCCGATGCTCGCCCAGATAGATGCCCTGCCAGGTTCCCAGATTCAATCGTCCGTTGGTGATGGGAAGCGTGAGAGAGCTGCCGATGAGGACGCTTTTGATATGCGCGGGCATGTCATCGGGGCCTTCATAGGTGTGGCTGAAGTAGGGCATGTCGGGCGGGACCAGATGCCTGCTGAAGTGCGCCTCCATATCGGCCCGCACGGTGGTATCCGCGTGCTCATTCAGGGCCAGCGAGGCGGAGGTGTGTTGGATGAAGATATGCATGAGCCCCACGCGAAACTGCCTGATCTCGGGCGTCTCGCGCAGGATCTCATCGGTGATGAGGTGAAACCCGCGCGGCCGCGGGCGGAGATGAATGATTTTCTGAATCCACATGGTATCCTCGCGTCCGGGAGCGTTGACGTCGCTTGCGGAAAGATATCGCCAGCCTGAACGGCGATGGCAAGGGCGATGGCGAATGCACCTCATAGCCTATCATGATGGCGTGAGATTCTCATAGAAACGCCCAAACGCTCATTCGCCTTTTGACCGCCCAGTCAAATTGACATGGGCGAGGTCAGGGCCTATACTGGGAGACGCTTTCTGCCCTCCATCATCTTTTCATCGATGGGCAGCCGCCCGTGAAGTCTGTATGAAAGAAACCGCGCCCACCCTCATCCAATCGGCCCCCGAAGGGGCGCCATCACTATTAGAAAAGGTGTGGCGGGCGTTGGCGCACCCCGTGCTGTGGGCGATATTGACCACGTTGGTTGCTGGCGTGCTAGCTGCGCATCTGGGGCTGCCTCAGCTACCCACCGCGTTGGCCAACGACCCCCTGGCCGCGGCGACTTGGCTGGATTCGGCGGCCTCGGCCATGCCGGGCGGCCGCGTGTTTCGCGCTTTAGGGCTGTTCGATCTGGCCCACAATCTGGCGCTGCGGGCGCTGCTGCCCCTGTACGCGGCTGTGTTGCTCCTGCATCTGGCGGGGGGCGCGCTGCGGGCCTGGCTCGTGCGGGAGCTGGACTCGCCCGAACGCTGGCTGCCCGGCCTCCATGCCTGGGATGCAGTCGTCGATTCCCCGGCTTCGGACGCGACCTGGCAGGAAGAGTGCGCCGCTATCTGCGCTGGCCCCCGAACTGCATTCGAGGCGGGTGAGGTCATCTCGTTGGGGATGTGCGACTGTCACCATCGGGCGCAATGGTTGGGATTGGCCTGGGAGCTAGGATTGTTGACGGCCTTGGCTGCCTTGTTGCTGAACCTGTACAGCGGCTGGCAGATCGATCCCATCGTGCTGGACCCAGGCCAGAGCGCCTCACTCACGCCCTACGCGGCCAGGGACGTCTCCCTGAACGAGGATGCGTCGCAGCTTGCGCTCTGTTGTCCCCTGGTCGCGACGCCTGTGTCGCGAGGCAGCGTGCGTAGCGATGGCGTCTCCATCCGGGTGATCGCCTCGGGTCGGGCGGCGAGGGTGGTCCTGCTGGCGGATGGGCGTCCCTTGCAACTTCAGGCTATTGAAGAAAGCGCCCGTGTGGCCCGACAGCTCGTGGTGCACTTCCCCGAAAGCCGCAGCGAGCGGGTTATTGCCGCGCCCGAGGCCAATCTCGCCTTTCGCCTTGTGGCCCTGGATGATGGCGGCGTGCGCGTCCAGGCCCTGGATGCCGATAACCAGATTCTCTTCTCGCAGGATGTGCGCGATCCCGCGGCGTTGCCCATTGACGAGACGCTCATCCTGCAGGTGGCTCCCACCTCCTACGTGACCTTACGGGCTCAGGGACGTCCGTGGACCTGGCTGCTGCCGCTCGCGGGCCTGCTGATGCTGGCGGGGCTGATGGCGCGCTGGCGTCGGCCCTATTGGCGAGTGGGCGTGCGAGTCAATGACGCGGGCATGGCTCTGCGTTGGCAAGGCGCGGCCCGCACGCGTTCGCTCTTCCAACGCCTTCTCGATGATCTTACCTCCACGCATTGACGCACGCCAGACGATAGCTGTGGAGCCTGCAAATCCCGCTAGCCATTCCCTATTTCCCAACCCCCAAAGGACGCACCATGAAAATCCACACCAAAGCTATCTATCAGTCCGATCCCGACACATATTCCGTTATCTGACCGCCCCCGATTTCTCAAAGCCCGGGCCGAAGCTGTCGGCGCGCGCAACGTCCATGTCACCGTCGAGAAGCAGGATGACGTGGCGCTCATCACGGTCAAGCGGGAGATCTGCTCCGACGCGCCCGCCTCGGCATCAGCCCGTCGCCTCCATGGAACCTCAGACGATCCCGAAACGTATTCAAAATGAACAGGTGCGACTGACGCAGCCATTTCGGTCAAGTCGCACCTTTTCGCATATCCCGGTCTATCTGGTGCGACGCGTTTCTTCACACCGTGCAGGATAGGGCCATGAAAACAGAACACGCCTTCAACGACGACAAACTCCCCATCGCCATCATCCTTCCCCATGCGAGCATGGATGTCCCCCCCGAGTTCGAGGGCAGATTGGCCATTGACGAAGGCCAGCTCTTCAATGAAGCGGATATCTACACCGACCTCATCTTCGACTTCCGCGATCGGGTGACGCACTGGGTGCGCTTTCCCTACGCCCGCGCGCTCATCGACGTCAATCGGCCCGACGATCCGGGCATGCTCAAGCGCATCGGCGATGGCGTGATCAAGGACGTCACCAGCTACGGTCAGACCATCTTCAAGCCGGGTCAGCAGCCCGATCTGCGCGTAGAGCGGGAGCTGGTGCGCCGCTATTGGCATCCCTGGCACGAACAACTGGCCGACATCGCCCGCAATCCCGACATCCGGCTGGTCATCGATGCGCACAGCATGGCCGCGCGCGGGCCCAAGAAGTACGATCCGCAACAGAAAATCCGCCCCCGCGGCTGCGTCTCCAACCTGGGGGATGCGCGCGGGCATCTCCGCAATGGCTATCCTCGCACCACCATGCAGGCGGAGCATTTGCAGTTTCTGGGGAGCGAGATCGGGCGGCGCCTGGCGCGCATCCCCGCGCTGTGCGAGGTGGAGGAGCCGGGCCCGGTCGCCCTCAACGACCCTTACTGGGGCGGTTGGGACCTGACCGCGCATGGGACGGGAGGAGAGCAGCCCTGGGCTATGATCGAGGTCAGTCGGGCCATGTACGTGGGGCGGCAGGATGAGAACACACCGCCGCAGCCACCCAACATGGAGCAGATCGAGGCGTTGCGCGAGGCCATCTGGGAGGCCATCCAGGCGCTTTACTGGCGATTGGAGGAGGAAAATGCCCGGCAGCCTCAGTGAGGTGACGCTTTTTCGGATGGACATAACTGAGGCGGAGAGCGGCTTTCGGAAGCAAACGCTTCCTCGATGGCCGCTTTCCGCGATGTTTTATGATCCTTTCATGTTTATTTAACCTCTTTCTTTAGTTTTTGGGGGGGTTATGGGCAAAAATGTTTGGGGATGCGCCGGGGAATGTGATAAAGTTTACTTAGACAAATGAATACTGAGTTTTTGGTAGATTTTTATAAGTTTTGTTTATCCTCTACAGGCCCCCTACCGCCCTCTTCATGACCGATCTTCTCTCAATGCATCTCACGTTCGCCACCCGTCCCTCCGCTCTCGCCCGTTGGCAGACAAACCACGTGGCCGATCTCCTGCGCCGGGCCCATCCCGGCCTGGAGGTTCGCGTCGAAGTCATCGTCACCCAGGGCGACCGCATTCTGGACAAGCCCCTGCCCGCCATCGGCGGCAAGGGCCTTTTCACCGCCGAGCTGGAGGCCGCGTTGCGGGCGGGCCGGGTGGACGCGGCCGTGCATTCCCTCAAGGACCTGCCCGTGGAGGATGCGCCCGGCCTCGTCATCGGGCTCACGCCCCCGCGCGCCGATGTGCGAGACGCGCTCATCTGTCCGGGGGGATGGACGCTGGATGAGCTGCCCTCGGGCGCGGTGGTGGGGACCTCCAGCCCCCGCCGCCAGGCCCAGCTCCTGGCCTATCGGCCCGACCTCGTGGTCAAACCCATCCGCGGGAATGTGGACACCCGCATCCGCAAGGCCCGCGAGGGGCTGTACGATGCCGTGGTGCTGGCCGCGGCCGGGGTCATGCGCCTGGGATTGGAGGAAGTGGTGACCCAGTATCTGCCTCTCGAGGTGATGTTGCCCGCGCCGGGGCAGGGCGTATTGGGCGTGCAGTGTCGGGCGGATGATGACCGCACCCGGTCTCTGTTGGCCGCAGTGGAAGATCCCACCGCCCGCGCGGCGGCCCAGGCTGAGCGCGCGTTCCTGGCCGGATTGGGCGGCGGCTGCTCCATCCCTGTGGCTGCGTACGCTGAGTCGGTCGCGAATGGCTTGCGTCTGCGAGGACTGGTGGCCTCGCCCGATGGCGCTCGCCTCCTGCGCGTCGAAGCTGTGGGGGATGAGCCGCTGGCGCTGGGCCAGAGGTTAGCTGAGGAGGCGTTGACCCGGGGCGCAGCGGATATCTTGAGTAATCAGTCATCGATAACCAGTAATCCGTCATCGACGTAGCGCCCGTCACACTTGACACTGAATACTGATCACGGATTACTTTCCTCACCATCCTCATGACCACATCCTCATCCCCTTTCACTCCCCCCACCGTTGTCATCACCCGGGCCGTGCATCAGGCAGGCGCGATGAAGTCGCTGTTGGAGGCCGCGGGCTTCCGCACCTGGCTTTATCCCGCCATCGCCATCCAGCCCCCCGCGGATCCAACCCTCCTGGATGCGGCTTTGCGCCACGTCTCCGCTTACAACTGGCTCATCCTCACCAGCGTCAATGCGGTGGAGGCTGTGGCCCGGCGGCTGGACACGCTGGGCCTCACCCCGGCCCTCCTCCACGGTCCGGCCATCGCCGCGGTGGGTCCGGCCACCGCTCGGGCCGTGCGCCAGCGTTTGGGCCTGGAGCCAGCCCTGACGCCCCCCAAAGCCGTGGGCGAGAGCCTGCTGGAAGCCCTGCCCATCCCTGCGGGGCAGCGCGTGTTGCTGCCCCGGGCTGCGAAGGCTCGCGATGTCCTCCCCGACGGCCTGCGGGCCCGCGGGGTGGAGGTGGACGTCATCGCGGCCTATGAGACGGTCATCGGTCAGGGCGGCGATGACCTGCCCGCGGCCCTGCGCGCAGGCCAGGTGCACGCCATCACCTTCACCAGCCCCTCCACCGTGCGCCACACGCTCATTAGACTGGCGCAGGAAGGGGGCCTGGGGCGAGACGCCCTGGACGGCCTGATCATCGCCTGTATTGGGCCCGTGACTGCGGCCGCAGCCCGAGAAGCGGGCCTGCATGTGGACCTCGTGCCCGAGGAATACACCACCGCGGGCCTGGTGCGGGCGTTGTCCGATGCATTCCATTGATTGAATTCCCAACGAATCTCCAACGGTTTCCCTCCCATCTCAACTCCATCCACGCCAATGCTTCCACCACCAGCTTATCCCACTGCCCGCCCCCGCCGCTTGCGGCTTACGCCCGCGCTGCGGGCCATGGTGCGAGAAACCCATCTCCGCCCCGAGGATTTCATTTATCCCCTCTTTGTGCGTCACGGCGAGGGCGTCCGCCAGCCCATTCCCTCCATGCCCGGCCAGTTTCAGCTCTCCATGGACACGCTGGTCGAGGAGGCGCAGCGAGCCTGGGACCTAGGCATCCGCGCGGTCATCCTCTTCGGCATTCCCGCGCACAAGGACCCCCTGGGCAGCGAGAATGTCGATCCCCACGGCGTCGTGCCTCAGGCGATTGCCGCGCTCAAGCGCGTTTTGCCCGACCTGGTGGTCATCTCCGACATCTGCATGTGCGAATACACCGACCACGGCCACTGCGGCGTCATCAACGCGCCCGAGACCGCGGGGTTCAATCCGCAGTTGCCCGAGGGCTACGTGCTCAACGATCCCACCCTGGACTACATCAGCCGGGCTGCGGTGGTGCACGTCCAGGCAGGCGCGGACATGGTCGCGCCCAGCGGTATGATGGATGGCATGGTCGCGGCCATTCGCTCGGCCCTGGACGCCGCGGGGTTCGAGCACATCCCCATCATGAGTTATGCAGCCAAATACGCCAGCGCCCTTTACGGTCCCTTTCGCGATGCAGCCGAAAGCCCGCCCGCATTCGGCGACCGCAGCCAGTATCAGATGGATCCCTCCAATGCCCGCGAAGCCCTGCGCGAGGTCCAGCTCGACATCGTCGAAGGCGCGGACATCATCATGGTCAAGCCCGCCAGTTTCTATCTCGACATCCTGGCCCGGCTCAAGGAGCAGACCACGCTCCCCCTGGCCGCGTACCAGGTCTCGGGCGAATACGCCATGATCAAAGCAGCGGCCGCCAACGGCTGGATCGACGAAACCCGCGTCATGCTGGAAAGCTTGCTCTCCATCAAGCGCGCGGGGGCGGACCTCATTCTCACCTATTTCGCCGTTCAGGCAGCAGCATTGCTCTAAAAGAGGATAGACGATGGACGGCGGACGATGGATTTTCGCAATAGCCATGGTTTCTCGTCAGTCATCCATTGTCACTGCATCCATCCCTTCACCTTTCATGCTACGCCCATGTCAAACCTTTCACATAGCGCTTCCACCGAGCGATCTTACCACGACCGGCGCATGATCCACGCCGACTTCGATCAGGCCCCCTTCACCATCGCCTGGGAGGTGACCCGGGCCTGCGCCTACGCCTGCGTCCACTGTCGGGCCGACGCCCAGCCCCAGCGTCATCCTCTGGAGCTTACCACCGAAGAGGGCTTTCAGCTCATCGACCGGCTGGCCGCGTTTGGCAACCATCCCATCCTCATCTTCACCGGCGGCGACCCCATGATGCGTCGCGACCTCTTCGACCTCATCGCCTACGCCACCGAAAAGGGCCTGCGCTGCTCCCTCACGCCCACCGCCACCGCGCTGCCCACGAAATCGCGCCTGCAAAAGGCCCGAAACGCGGGCGTCCGCCGCATCGCCCTCAGCCTGGATGCGCCCCGTCCCGCCATCCACGATGACTTCCGCAAGGTCGCGGGCTCCTGGCAGCGCACCATGGACATCCTGCATCGGGCCCACGACGTGGGCCTGAGCGTGCAGGTGAACACCACCGTCGCCAAACACAACGCCCATATCCTGCCCGAGATGGTGACCTTCATCGAAGAGGTGGGTGCGGTGCAGTGGTCTGTTTTCTTCCTGGTGCCCACGGGCCGGGGCCAGATCGATTGGATGATCTCCCCCGAGGAGCATGAGCGCATCTTCAACTGGCTCTACGACCTGGCGCAGGAAGCTCCCTTCGATATCAAAGCCACAGCCGCCCCCATGTACCGCCGCGTGGCCATCCAGCGCAAGCGCCAGGAATTGGGCGAAGATGCGGCCATCAGCTTCCAGGGCGCGGGTTTCCAATACGCTGACGGTCTCAACCGTCCCACCAAGGGCGTCAACGATGGCAACGGCTTCCTCTTCATCTCCCACCTCGGCAACATCGAACCCTCCGGCTTCCTGCCCCTCGTCGCCGGGAATGTGCGCAAGGATGATGTGGTCGAGGTTTACCGCCATCATCCCATTTTCAAAGACCTGCGGGATCCCGACAAGCTGAAGGGGCGATGCGGCGTGTGTGAATTCCGCGACGTCTGCGGCGGCCAGCGCGGCCGGGCCTATGGCGTCACCGGCGATTATCTCGAAACCGACCCCGCGTGCGTCTACATCCCGCAAGCGATGCGAGCGTAACAACTTCCAATCTCCATGGAATCGCTACGAATCTCCAATCTCCCCATGCCCGAACCCACTTCCCGCTTCCTCCGCGCCTGCCGCGGCCTGCCCGCCGACACAACGCCCGTTTGGTTCATGCGCCAGGCAGGGCGCTACATGCCCGAATATCAGGCCATCCGCCGCCAGCACAAAAGCATCTTGGAGATGATCGCCCGGCCCGACATCGCGGCCGAGATCACCCTCCAGCCCGTGGATATCCTGGGCGTCGACGCGGCCATCCTCTTTGCCGACATCCTCCTGCTCCTGCCCCCCATGGGCCTAAAGCTGGAATTCATCCCCGGCCGCGGGCCCGTCATTCACAACCCCGTGCGTTCGCCCGACCATGTGGCCGCGTTGCGCCCGGTGGATGTGGCCAGCGACCTGGGCCATGTATTCGAGGCCATCAGGCTGGTGCGGTCGGAGTTGGATGGACGGGATATCCCCCTCATCGGTTTTGCGGGCGCGCCTTTCACGCTGGCCGCGTACATCATCGAGGGCGGGCCATCCCGCAACTTCGTCGAAACCAAAAAGCTGATGTACGGTCAGCCCGCAACCTGGCATGCCCTCATGGAGCGCCTGACGCCCGCGCTCATCGACTACTTGCGGGCCCAGGTCGACGCTGGGGCTCAGGCCCTCCAGCTCTTCGACTCTTGGGTGGGCGCGTTGAGTCCGCAGGACTACCGCGGCTTCGTGCAGCCCTACGCTGCCCGCATCCTCCAGTCCCTGGCTGCGGAAACCGACGTCCCTCTCATTCACTTCGGCGTGGGAGCCAGCACTTTGCTACGGGAGATGAAAGCCGCGGGGGGTGACGTCATCGGTCTGGACTGGCGCATCCCCCTGGATGCCGGTTGGACCTTGTTGGGTGATGACGTGGGCGTGCAGGGCAATCTCGATCCCGTCGCCCTCTTCGCCCCCCTGCCCGAGCTGGCGCGTCAGGTGCGGGACGTGCTGACCCGCGCCGCGGGCCGACCGGGCCACATCTTCAACCTGGGCCACGGCATCTTGCAGCACACGCCCGTGGAGCATGTGCGGGCCGCGGTGGATATGGTGCACGAGTTCAGTAGTCAGTGATTCAGTGTGCAGTGTTCAAGATCGATCCGCTTCCGATACTGAATACTTACCTTTTCCTTTCCCTACCTCCTATCGCCCCCGGCCAGGTTTCACACAAATCGCTGCCTCGCATCCCCACTGAATGCTTGTCCTTTCTCCTTCGCGTCTTTGCGTGAGATCATCCCATGACCCGACTCGTCATCATCGGTGGCGGCATCGCTGGCCTTTCCGCTGCCTACTACGCCCTTATCCGACCTGATAACCCGCCCGATGAGGTCATCCTGCTGGAAAAAGATGACCGCTGGGGCGGTAAAATCACCACCGAGCGGGTGGATGGGTTCGTCATCGAAGGCGGGCCCGACACCTTCCTTGCGCTCAAACCCTGGGGCATGGCCCTGGCCCGGGAGCTGGGCCTCGCCGGCCGCCTGCAGGGCAGCAATCCCAAACAAAAGGCCACCTACATCCTGCACAAGGGGCGGCTCCACCCCCTGCCCGGCGGCCTGACCATGATGATCCCCACCGATTTCGGGGGCATGCTGCGCACCGGACTCATCTCCTGGCCCGGTAAGATCCGCATGGGCCTCGACTTCCTTCTGCCGCCCGCGAAATCGCCCGGTGAAGAGAGCCTGGGCCGGTTTGTGAGCCGCCGCCTGGGGCGTGAGGCTTACGAGGCCCTCATCGAGCCCCTGATGAGCGGCATCTACGCGGGCGATGGCGATCAACTCAGCCTGCAAGCCACCTTCCCCTATCTGCGCGACCTGGAAGTGAAGCATGGCGGGCTGGTGCGGGGTGCGCTGGCCGCGAAGCGGGCGCGTATGAAGGGCAATGGCGCCGCGCCCGGCTCTCGCAGCATGTTCGTCACCCCACAGACGGGCCTGGCCGAGCTGGTTGAGACGCTGGTGGCGCGGCTGGAGGCGTTGGGGGCGGAGTTGAGGCTGGGTGTGGAGGTGAGGGGGTTGGAAAAGGACAGCCATCAGTATTCAGTCTTCAGTAATCGGTATGCAGTGTTGAAGGCTGACCGAATCATCCTGGCCACGCCCGCGTATGTCACCGCGCAGCTGCTGCGCCCCCACGACCCCGGGCTCGCGGCCCTGCTGGACGCCATCCCCTACGCATCCACCGCCACCATCTCTCTGGCCTACCGGCTGGCGGACGTCCCCAGGCCCCTGGACGGCTATGGCTACGTCATTCCCCGCCGGGAGGGACGCCAGGCTCTGGCCTGCACCTGGACCTCCACCAAATTCCCTCACCGCGCGCCCGAGGGCATGGTGTTGTTGCGGGTCTTCGTGGGCCGCGCGGGCCAGGAAGAGGCCATCGATTGGACCGAGGAAGGACTGCTGGACATCGCTCGGGAGGAGCTGCGCCTCACCCTGGGCGTCACCGCAGAACCCCTCCTCCATCGCGTCTTCATCTGGCCGCGGGCCATGCCCCAGTACAACGTGGGGCATCCCGCGCGGGTGCAGCACATCATGGCCGGGCTGGCGCGCTGGCCGGGCCTGGCTCTGGCGGGCAACGCCTATCACGGCATCGGCATTCCCGATTGCATTCATTCGGGCGAATTAGCCGTGGAGAGAATTAGCAATGGCTAATTGTCATGGCCAATGGCCAATTTATTCGACCATACTGAATACTGCTCACTGAACACTGAACACCGAAGGCGCCTTATGTCTCTACAAATCACAAAATCAATCCAGCTCTTTTCTCAAGCCAGCCAGCTCCTCCCCGGCGGGGTGGACTCGCCCGTGCGGGCCTTCAAGTCGGTGGGAGGCCAGCCTCTGTTCATTGAACGGGGCGAAGGCCCCTATCTGGTCGATGTGGATGGCAACCGGTTCATCGACTATGTCCTCTCTTGGGGCCCGCTCATCCTGGGCCACGCTCATCCCGAGGTGGTGGAGGCTTTGACTCAGGCCTTGAGCAAGGGAACCAGCTATGGCGCGCCCTCTCCTCTGGAGATCGAGCTGGCCCGGCTGGTCACTGAGTTCATGCCCAACATCGAGATGGTGCGCTTTGTCAACTCGGGCACCGAGGCCACCATGAGCGCGCTGCGCCTGGCCCGGGCCTACACCGGCCGCGCCAAGATCATCAAATTCCAGGGCTGCTACCACGGCCACGCCGACCTGCTGCTGGTGCAGGCGGGTTCGGGCGTGGCCACCCTGGGCCTGCCCGATTCACCCGGCGTGCCTCCCGCCACCGTGCAAGACACCCTGGTGGCCCGCTACAACGATCTGGACTCCGTGCAGGCCCTGTTCGACCGCTTTCCTCAGGAGATCGCCGCAGTCATCGTGGAGCCGGTGGCGGGAAATATGGGCGTCGTGCCCCCAGCCGAGGGCTTTTTGCAGGGGCTGCGGGAGATCACCCAGGTCCACGGCGCGCTGCTTATCTTCGATGAGGTGATGACCGGCTTCCGGGTGCATCCCGGCGGCGCGCAGACCCTGTACGGCGTTCGGCCCGACCTCACCTGCCTGGGCAAAGTCATCGGCGGGGGTCTGCCCGTGGGCGCGTACGGCGGGCGCCGGGAGATCATGGAGCTCATCGCGCCGGTGGGGCCGGTGTATCAGGCCGGGACTCTCTCCGGCAACCCCCTGGCCATGACCGCGGGCATCGTCACCCTGCGCAAGCTGGCCCAGCCGGGCGTGTGGGAGCAGTTGGAAGCCCGGGTGGACAAACTCACCGCGGGCATCCACGACGCGGCCCAGGCCGCGGGCGCGTCCATTTACCAAACGCGAGTGGGGACCATGTTCGCCGCCTTCTTCACCGAAGGTCCGGTCACCGACTGGGATTCGGCCGCGGCCAGCGATACGGAACGCTTCGCCCGCTACTTCCGAGCCATGCTTGAAAACGGCGTGTACATCGCGCCCTCTCAGTTCGAGGCGGGCTTTATGTCCCTGGCCCACGATGACGCAGCCATCGACGCCACCATCGCCGCCGCGGCGCGGGCCTTCCAGTCGCTGAGCACCACTCGCTGACACCGATCCACCACCACGCATTCCTTTCGGAATCCATCATGATCATGCTTTGTCTTGGTCTCAATCATCGCACCACTCCCCTGGCATACCGCGAAGCGTTCGCTCTGCAAGGGCGGGATGCGCGCGACGCGCTGGCTCAGATCATCGCCTGCCCGGCCATCGATGAGGCGGCCCTCCTCTCCACCTGCAACCGCATGGAATGGTATCTGGCCGTCTCCGACGCCGCACGCGCAGAATCCTTTCTGCGGGCTTGGCTGCTGGACCAGACCAGCTTCTCTCCCGCCCAATTGGATGCCTATCTGTATCGGCGCGAGGGCCAATCCGCCGCGGAACACCTGCTCCGCGTCGCCTCAGGGCTCGATTCCATGGTGCTGGGCGAGCCCCAGATTCTGGGACAGGTGAGGGATGCGTATGAGTTGGGCCTGGAGGCCCGGACCATCGGGCCGCTGCTGGCCGAACTCTTTCGCACGGCCATCAAAACCGGGAAGCAGGCCCGCACCGAGACCGCGATCAGCAGCAACGCCACCTCCATCGGGTCGGTGGCCATGCACTGGGTGAAAACCCATCTGGCGTCGAGCGACCATCGTCGCGTGGCGGTGGTGGGCGCGGGGGAGATGGGGCGGCTGGTCGCCACCCATGCGGCTGAGATCGGGGGCGTCTCGCTGCGCATCCTCAATCGCACGCTGGCGCGAGCCCAAGCCCTCGCCGACCAGGTCAAGGCCGATGCCAGGCCCCTATCCGCGCTGGCTGAGACCCTGGTCTGGGCCGATGCAGTCATCGTGGCCGCAGCCGCGCCCGATTACATCATCACCCCCGATCTTTTGCCCCAACGAACGACCAGGCTGCTCCTGGTGGACCTGGCCGTGCCTCGGGCCATCGATCCGGCCCTGGCCGCAACGCCCCAGGTGCAGTTCTTCGTCCTGGACGACATTCAAGAGGTGGTGCAGCGGAACCTGGCCGAGCGGGAGGCCGCCATTCCCCAGGTGGAGGCGCTGATCGCCGACCATGTGCAAAAGTATATCGCCTGGCTCAACCAGCGGGAGGTGCTGCCGGTGCTTGTCGACATGCGCCGCAAGGTCAATGAGCTGGCTCGATTGGAGCTGGAGCAGGCTTTGCACAAACTGCCCACGGACGACCCCGCGGTGACCGACCAGATGGCGCGCCTCGCCCATCGGCTGGCCAACAAATTCCTGCACGAGCCCACCATCCGGCTCAAGGCCCAGGCGGCCCAGGGCAACGCCGAAACCTACGCCCGCGTGCTGCAAGACCTCTTTCTGAGCGATTGGAGCGGCGCTGATCGCTGAAATAGATGATGGACGAGGGTTCCGAGCTTTTTCATCGTCCTTGTCGAGAACGTTGAAATTCCCTACGGACACCCACCCTATGACCTCTCGCGGCCTTCTTCTCGCCAACCTTGGCTCCCCCGATTCACCATCTGAAAGCGATGTGCGGGCCTATCTCGATGAGTTCCTCATGGACCCGCGCATCATCGACATGCCCTATCCCCTGCGCTGGCTCATTGTCAAACGCTTCATCCTGCCCAAGCGCCCGGCCCAATCCGCCCACGCTTATCAGACCATCTGGTGGGAGGAGGGCTCACCCCTCATCGTGCTGACTGACCGGGTGCGGGCGAAGTTAGAGGCCCGGCTGGATATGCCCGTGACCCTGGGCATGCGCTATGGCAACCCCTCGGTGCGCGCGGGGCTGGAGGCGCTGCTGGCCCAGATGGATCCGGGCGGGGAGGTGATCCTCCTGCCTATGTACCCCCATTACGCCATGTCCACCTACGAGACCCTGGCGCTGAAGACCCTGGTCGAGTTGCATAAGCTGATGGGCGTGCGGGGCGCGTCCGACAGGGCCGCCCAGGCCTGGCTGCGAAGCGTGGTGAGCCAGGCGAATGGTCGGGCTTTTGGCCTGAGGGTGGGGGATGTCACCCTGCGCATCATCCCGCCCCACTACAATCACCCTGGCTACATCGCTGCGTTGGCGGCGAGCATGAAGCCCGCCCTCGCTGCGGAGAGGTTCGATTACGTGCTGTTCAGCTATCATGGCATCCCTGAACGGCATTTACATAAAACTGCACCGAAAGGTGCTGGCTGT
>DUEQ01000266.1 GCA_011192085.1 Caldilineae bacterium | reverse complement strand
GATTGAAATTTGGGTGAAAAATGGAAGAAGTTGATAGAACCTTCGCTGCCAGCAAACAGAGGAGGCGAAAACCCCCTCAGCCATGACAAGAAGATGTTGGTTGCGATGACTCCCGCCCTTGCGACGGTCTTCCCCAACCTCCGCCGAGGACATATCAGGGCCCCATCTCGCTTCATGCGCGCTTTAAGCGCTTTATGCTAGCGCTAAAGTAACTGCTAACGTCTTGCAGCTATACAAGCCTTCCACCGCAATCTTCGGCGTCATCCAACACGATGGCGTTCGCCGCCGCGTCAAGCGTTAAACGTCATAAGTGAATCGGTTCGCAGTTCATGCCTTAGCAATTATAAACCAAGGCGCTATTGGCCTCGTTGAGCGGGTAAAAAGAGAAGATGAGACGCCTGGTAAACCTCATGGATGGCGAGATAGTCGCCGCCCCAACCGCCGACAATGTGCAAATTGGGCCCGATCATAGCCGCGGATGCGTGATGCCAGGGCCCGCGACGGGGAGCATCCAGAGTGGACCAGCTCTGCGTGGTGAGATCAAACCGCTCGCGGGGGTAATCCTCTTCGCCCTCACCCCCGCCGATGATGTAAATGGAGCCCGCGTCCGCGGCCGCGGAGAGCCCGCTGCCGGGCCGAGGCAGGGAAGGCGCCGCCTCCCATGCATCCTGCGCGGGACGATATCGCCACGCGTCGGCCTGTTGGGCCTGGCCATCGTGACCGCCGAAAAGGTAGATAGCGTCATCCACGACGACCGCGGCCATAAAGGCCCGGGGCGCGGGCAAGGAGGCCGCCTGGGTCCAGGTCCCGGTTTGGAGGTCGAATACGAATGCAACATCCCGCACGCGCTCACCATCCCAGCCACCGAACACATACAAACTGCCTTTCCAGGCGGCCATCGCCAAACCGCACAGGGGCTCGGGCAGGGGCGCAGCCACCTGCCAGACGCCTGTCGCCGTATCGAATACATCCATCCGGTTCAGGGCCGACGCGCCATGACACCCGCCCGCCACGTACAACATGCCATCAACCCCCGCCGCGGCCGCGCCGCGGGCCGCCACGGGGCGGGGCGATGTGGTCATCCAGTGATCCCAGGCGGGGTTGTAGACCTCATGCCCATCCAGGTCCCCATCGCGGTTCTCGCCCCCTACGATATGCCAGCCGTCGGGCAGCAGCGCCGAGGCCGCGCGGCTGCGCGCGGTAGGCATGGGCGAGAGGAGCGACCATCGGGGCGTATCCACTCGGGGCGAAGGCGCGCTCACGGGTAGCGCCATATCGGTGGTGAAGGCGGGCGCGTCGGTGGTGGCGTAGAACGTCTGGGCGGGCCAGAAGGCCATGCCCAGGGCCGCCGCAAAGATGGCTATCAACACCCCCCACCACCAGGGGGAGAGCGCCGCGGTCAGGGGCTCCCAAGCGGGCGGCTGGGGCTTCTCCTTCTCTTCCATGGAGAGGCCAGGCACCTCCACCCAGCCCCGCTTCACCGCCTCGATGGAAGCTTCCGTGCGCGACTGCACGCCCATCTTCTCGAAGATGTTGCGCACGTGCACCTTGACGGTGTT
>DUEQ01000265.1 GCA_011192085.1 Caldilineae bacterium | reverse complement strand
TGACATCTTCAAGGAGTTCCCATGTTTTTCAAACAGTTTTACGAACCTCGTCTGGCTCAATACAGCTACATGATCGCCTGCGCTGCATCGGGTGAAGCCCTGATCGTCGATCCATTGCGCGACATCGAAATGTATCTGGCCGAAGCCGAGGCCCAACGCGTGCGCATCACCCACGTCACCGAAACCCACATCCACGCCGATTTCCTCAGCGGCGCCCGGGCGCTGGCCAAGGCCGCAGGAGCCGACCTGCTGCTCTCCGATGAGGGCGGGGAGGACTGGCAATACGCCTTCCCTCACACGGGCCTGAAACATGGCGACAGTTTCCGCGTGGGCCATGTCAAGGTCGACGTGCTGCACACGCCCGGACACACCCCCGAACACCTGGCATTCCTCATCACCGACACCCTCGCGGGCGAGGATCCCGCCATGATCCTCACCGGCGATTTCGTGTTCGTGGGCGATGTGGGCCGCCCCGATCTGCTGGACCTGGTCGCGGGCGTAGGCGGCGCCAGCCAGCCCATGGCGCGGCGCATGTTCGCCTCCCTGCAGATGTTCCGACAGCTTCCCGACCATGTGGCCCTCTGGCCGGGCCACGGCGCGGGCTCGGCCTGCGGCCGCGCGTTGGGCGCGTCTCCCGCCAGCACCGTGGGCTACGAAAAACGCACCAATTGGGCCTTGCAGGAAGAGGATGAAGAGGCCTTTGTGCTGAAGCTGCTGGTGGAGCAGCCCATGCCGCCAGCCTATTTCCGCAACATGAAACTCTGGAATCGCAGCGGTGAGAAGCCGGGCGGCAGCCCCTCTCGACCGCCGCGCCTCCCCATCCAACGGCTGGAAACCCTGCGCGATCAGGGTGCGGTTCTGGTGGACGCCCGGGACAAATCCGCCTTCGCCGAAGGCCACATCCCCGGCAGCATCCACATCCCCGACAACACCCTCTTCCCCACCTGGGCGGGCTGGCTGCTCGACCCCGATACGCCCGCGATCCTCATCGCGCCCGAAGCCGCGGTCCCGGACCTCGTCACCTCCCTCTACCGCATCGGACTAGACCAGGTGGCGGGATACTTTACGGACGTGCATTATTGGGCGCAGATGGGGCATGAGCTGGCCCGTCTGGAACAGATGAGCGCCACCGATCTGGCGGAAGCTCTGGCCGCGAAGCGGGCCGTGGCGGTGGATGTGCGCGAGCCTCACGATCTGCGCAACGGCTTCATCCCCGGCGCCATCGCCATCCCCGCCGGAAAACTCCTCCGCGCCTCCCTCCAACCCGACACGGACCGCACGTTGGTCTTCTATTGCGGCCGCGGCCATCGCTCCGCAATCATCGCCAGCCACCTGCAACGCCAGGGCTTCGCCCAGGTGATGACCCTGCGGGAGGGGGTGCGCGGCTGGGAGGCCGCGGGCCTGAGCCTGGAATCCCCCGACGCGGACATCGACTTCGAGCAGGTGGACGCGCTGGAGGCCTATCGCCGCCAGACCGAAGCGGGTTGGACCATCATCGACGTGCGGGACGACGCGGCATTCCGCCGGGGGCATCCCGTAGGCGCGCGACTTGCCCCCCTGGACTCCTTCATAGACGATGCCGTCATCGCATCCCTGCGCGCGCTGGAGCCCCTGCTGCTCATCTGCAACACGGGCAATAAAAGCGCCATGGCCGCGGAATGGCTACTCAGCGAAGGTCTCACCCGCATCGCCAATGTGGAGGAGGGCGTTATCGGCTGGCAGCTCCACCATCTGCCCTGGGAAAAGTGAATGCTTCCGGGGAGATGTGCTAAAATGGCGTCCTCAACATCCTTTTACCACGCTCAGCGGATCCTGTTATGAAACACAACCATCCCGATGTGGCGAAGATTCTCATCGACGCGGACACGCTTCAGGCCCGGGTGCAGGAATTGGGCGCGGCGATCTCCGCCGCCTACGCTGGCAAAGAGCCCCTGCTTCTGTCCGTGCTCAAAGGCAGCATCATCTTCATGGCCGACCTGATGCGGGCGCTGACCGTGCCCCACGCCATCGACTTCATGGCGGTGTCCAGCTACGGCGCAGCCACCGAGAGCTCGGGCGTCGTGCGCATCCTCAAAGACCTGGACAAACCCATCGAAGGACGGGACGTGCTCATCGTCGAAGACATCATCGACAGCGGCCACACGCTGAAATATCTGCGCAGCCTGCTGCTGGCCCGAAAACCCGCCAGCCTGCGCATCGTTACCCTGCTCAGCAAACCCGCGCGCCGCGAAGTCGACGTCCCCGTCGATTGGGTGGGCTTCGAGATCCCTGACGAATTCGTCATCGGCTATGGCCTCGACTACGACGAACGCTACCGCGACCTCCCCTATATCGGCGTGCTGAAAGCGCACGTGTACGGCTAACCCATTACCGCCCCGCGGCATCCAGTATCTGACGATACACCGCGGCTGTGGCCTGCGCGATCTGCGCCTGGGTGAACCGCGCCAGCACCCGCCGACGCCCGCGCTGGCCCAGCGCCTGCCGCAGCGTCTCATCCGATTGCAGTCGGCGGAGATGGGCTGCCAGGGCGTCGACGTCATCTTCGGGGAAGATAAGGCCCGCTTCGCCGATGACGTGGGGGATTTCACCACTGTCGGAGCCAATGACGGACGTCTCACAGGCCATGGCCTCCACCAGCACCCGCCCGAACTGCTCCTTCCAATTGGGCGTCGTGCGCGAAGGCAGCGCCAGCGCATCGAGATCGCGCAGGAAATCGGGCATGGCCAGGGAGGGGAGCTTGCCCAGCCAGCGCACCTGCTCGCGTATGCCCAACGTCTGGGCCAGGTCCCGAAGCCGAGCCTCCTCGGGCCCGGTTCCAGCCAGGCGCAACTCCCAGGGCTTGGGCAGCCGGGCACAGGCCCGTAGCAACACATCCACCCCCTTGGCCTGCACCAGCCCCCCGGCATAGCCGATGGTGAAGGGTCGGTCGGGCCGAGGATCGTCGGACGGAGCGAAGAGCTCGGGATCCACGCCGAATTGGGGGATGACCGCTATAGGGCCTGCATAGCCTTTGGCCCGCAGCACCGCGGCCGCATCATGATTGCCCGCAATGGCCCAGCGCGCGTGGCGATAGTTGTAACGCTCCCACCCGCCGAAGGGGAAGGGATAGCGGCGGTGGATGTTCTGCCAGGTGAAGAACAGTGCCGGGATGCGCCGTTTCACGGCCAGCCCCATGGCCTTGCGCGTGGCCAGGTTATAGGGCTCCTCGTCAATATGCAACAGATCGGGCTGGAGTTCATCGAGCTCGGCCGCCAGGCGGGGATAGTGATGAAAATGAAAATGACCGTTGAAACGGATGGGCGTCACCCGCAGCTCGTAGCCCTGGGTAAACGCCCGCTCCAGCGGCTGCTCCCCCCGATCATCCTTCCAACTGGGCGGCGTCAGCACGGTCAGCTGAATATCAGGCTCGCGGGCCAGCGCTTCCAATTTCTTTTGATAAGCGCCCACAATGCAGGCTTTCGAGATCATGACAACGCGCATAGGGGCATTTTATCATCAAATGACGATTTGCTATACTGTAGCGGGCGGGCTGCATGCTCGGTTGACAACGCGCCATGCCCTCAATCGTGACGATACAGGTCCGCTCGTTGACGTCCGTTTCGTTCCAAGGCATGGTTGCGACCATCAAATGCGCTCGATCGCAACTTTTGAGTTCGGTTTTACGTCATCTTTTTCAGGGAACTGTATCACAACCCATCCTGTCCC
>DUEQ01000264.1 GCA_011192085.1 Caldilineae bacterium | reverse complement strand
GTGAACATCTCGCCCGCTAGGTCTTATTGAAACCATTATAACATAGACCGAAAATCGTATCAACAGATATTTCCGGGCGCAAAAACCAAATACTGCCTACCCCACCCCCAACCACGCCCGCACCCGGCCCGAAGGCAGCAACCCCAGCACCGCCTCCATATCCTCCATCTTGTGCGCGCCCGTGACCAGCAGGCCCGCCGCGTACGCGATGAACGCCAGGACGATGGCCAGCAGCAGGCTGAAGGGCCCCACCAGAATGAACACGCCCGCCATCATCGCGCCGGCAAGACTCTGCCGCCACAGCACAGCGAACCAGGGGATGGGCGCGATGTAGCGGTGCACCGCCCAGATGAAGGGGAAGAACAACGCGAATTCGGAGAGAATGGTGGTGATGGCGGCCGCGGGCACCCCCAGCCGAGGAATGAGGATGAGATTGGCGATGGTGTTGAATGCCACGCCCCCCACAAAGGCCCAGGTCAGGAACTTCTGTTTGCCGATGGCGATGAGCACGTAATGGGTGACCGAATTCATGAAGCCGATGGGGATGCTTAAGATGAGCAATTGCAGGGGCAGGACGGAGCCGGGGACGTAGTCCGACCCGCCCAGGATGAGGATGAGGGGCCGAGCCGTGAAGATGACGAACACCATGATGGGGATGGCGATCATGGTCAGTAGCCGCAGGCTGAGGCGATGGGTGCGGGCCAGAGAATCGGGCGAGTCGGCCGCGAAACGGGACATCACCGGGAAGATGGCCAGGGTAAAGTAACTGGGGATGACATTGAGGCCGTCAATGTACTTGTAGGCCGCGGAATACAGCCCTACGCCAAACGCGCCCACCACCGGCGTCAGGATCAAAATATCGATTCGCCAGAACACCGTGGCCAGCAGATGATTCAGCATCAGGGGATAACTCTCGCCCAGCATCCACTTTTGCAGCGTCCAGTCGGGCAGCCAGCGCATGCGCACGATGTGACGGCTCATCAGCATGTAAAGCCACACCATCTGCACCGCGTTCATCACCAAAGCTACGCCCGCCAGCCCCACAAACCCCCATCCCATGAACAGCGCCAGCGCGCCCAGCGTCACCTTGGCCAGGGCGATGAAGGACGCGATCCCCGCGGGATACTCCATCTTCTCGTAGGCGTAGAACACCGAAGAGAACGCGTCGTTGATGCTGGCGAAGAACAGTGCGAAGGCGAACAGTGCGATCGCACCCACGGTGGCGTTGTCGATGGCGCCATGCTGCCAGTAGAGCCATGTCACCAGGGCCATCACCGGCAGCGAAAGCAGCCACAAACCGATGCGCAGCAGCACCACATTGCTCAGGAACTGATTCGCGGTCTGTTCCTCCTTGCGCTTGGCAACCTCACGGGTGAGCAGCGTGCCCAGGCCGAAGCGCACCAGGATTTCGAACAGGCTGTAGAACTGCACCGCGAAGGTGTACGCGCCCTCGCCCGCGGGCATGAGGATGCGCAGCCGCAGCAACGCGAACGCGTAGTCGATGAGCTTGTTCACCAACGACATAACCATGGGGGCCAGGGAATTCTTGGCCACCCGCTTCACATCCGCGCCCTCCCCCTCGGGCTCCCGATAGAACTTGCCCCAGGCCCACCAGCCGATGAGCAGCATGAGCAGCATCCCGGCCAGGAAGCTGGCGAACAGCCCCATCTTGAAGGACATGGGCGTATAGTGGAAGCGCACCTGATACCACCCCGGCTCGGCCACGTACACCGCGCGGAAGATGCCATCCGCCCGGTAGATGGGCGTCTCCATCTCGTCCGGCGGCTCCAGACCCGAATCGGGCGCGACCATGGGGCGCAAATAGGCCCGCCAGCCGGGGAAGTACGCGTCGGTCAACAGCACCCAGCCGGGCGCATCCATCTGCACCTCCACCAGCACATCATTCAGGCCGTAGTCGATGATCCGGGCCTCGCGCTGCTGGCCAAAGACCGGAGCAGGCAGCGCATCCATCCCCTCGATGACCACCTTTTGCCGCAAATCGATGCTGCGCAGGGTCTCGTACAGCTTTTCGGGCGGGACCGCGACCGCCTCGGGCACGACCATGACCCGCGGCAGGGCCCGCACATTCTCATACACCCGCACCTCATCATCGTAGACCAAGCGATAATCGGGCTCGTTCAGCTCCTGGGTGGTGACCACGTACTTGATCCCCAGCAGATGGAACAGGGGATCGCGCAGCGCGGGCGTGTTGGGCGCATAGATGGGCGCGATGCGGTTGTAGAGCAGGTCGCCCTGGGTCTGCAACTGGCCCATGTAATCGGCATACTGCTTGAGGATGATGGAATCGTAGCCCCGCACATCGTGCAGGCTCGCCAGCATCCCCAGGTTCGCGTTCAGGGTCTTCTGCTCATCGGGCAACTGATAGGTGGTGAACCGCCAGGGCTGATCGGGGGATTGTTGCGCCTTCAGCCACTGGATGGCGGGGGGTTCGAAGGTCAGCAGGGCCGGGTCCGCCTTGGGATTGAAGGGATAGCCGATGAGCCACAGGTCCAACAGGAGGATGGCCAGGGCCGCGGCCTGCCACAGCCGCAGCCCCACCGACCACGTGTAGCCTGGATCCGCCTTGGCGTCGGCCTCGGCCTGCTGGCTCACCGGCCCGATGAGTCGCTTCTGGCCCCAGGCCGACGTCGCCAGCAGCAACACGCCCCCCGAGGCCAGGGTCATGAACCCGAATTGGAGGAAGCGCAGGGCCTCGTAGCTCCAAAAGAGGCGGCCATCGCCGAACACATTCGCGGCCAGGTCGGAGCCGGCGATGATTTTATCCCCCAGCGCGATGAAGGGGCCGGGCCAAAAACGGCTGACCAGCAGCACCGCCAGGGTCAGACTCCCGACGCCCGTCAGCCCCCAGCTCGCCAATCGGGCCAGTTCGGGGAAGGTGAGCCACTTGAAGCGGCGCCTGCCGCCTAACCGGGCCAAATGCCCGCCCTCGATGGCCAGTTGCAGGCGCTCCACGCCAAACCCGGCCAGCATGGCCATGGCCAGGGTGTAGGGGAAGACCCAGCGGAACGCGGAGTGGAGCTGGTTGTAGCCGGGCAGGCCGTAGAAGAGGAGGGCGTAGAGGGGCGTGCCGAACGCGAAGGCCAGAGAGAGCAGGGCCAGCAGCGCGAAGCCCACCACATAGAACCGACCCGTGGGCGGACGCACCCAGCCCGGCTTATCCTTGGGCTGACGCACGGGCCCGCCTCGCAGCCGTCCGATGACATCAAACACCGCGGCCGCGGCGAAGACCAACGTCAGAATTCCCAGATAATTCGCGCCCTCCACATAATTCTTGATCCCCCAGAACACCGTGTTCACCTCCCCGCCGTGCGCGTGCTTCCACGCATGATACGCCTCCCCCGTCCACCAATCGCGGATGACGTGATGCGCGGGGTTGCCAAAAAAGTCGGGGATGAGAAAGGTGATGATGTGACGATTGGGCCAAGCCCAATTCACCACCTGGTCATAGCTGACCGAACCCTCGCGGAAATTTTGCGTCACCAGTTCGTACAGGGGAATGAACTGCACCGCGCCCAGCATCAACCCCGTGATCACCATGAATAGCAACCATCCCGCGATGCGTAGCAGGGGCCGCCACACGCCCAACCGTCGCCACACGCCGAACAGCCGCCAGGCGCTGTACATGGCGCCCACCAGCAGGAAGTAGTAGGTGATCTCGATATGCCCGGCCAACACCTGCATCCCCAACACGCCTGCGCCCACCACGATGTAGGCCACGGGCAGGAAGGGCGTGTTGCCTTTCTCCTCCTGCTTGCGCACCACCATCTCGATAAGGGCCAGGAACAAAGGCAGCAGGGCCGCGCCCCCGATCATCATGGGGAAGACCACGGATGCGATGAAGAAGCCCGAGAACATGTAAGCAATGCCGGAAAAGAGCGCTCCCGCCCGGCCGATGCGCAGAATCCGGGCGAAGCCATACGCGCCCATCCCGGCCAGGGCCAGGGCCAGCCAGGTGTAAATCCCATACGCCACCCACAGGGGGAAGATGTAATAGACCAGGCTCAGCGGGAACAGCGCCGAATGCTGCCCCGCGGCCAGGAAGGGCTGGCCTGTGAACAGATAGGGGTTCCATAACGGCGGCTCTCGCTTCGCCAGCGCCTCCCGGATCAGCAGCTTCCACTCATAATTCTCCAGCACCAGGTCGGAGAGGAGCGCGTTGTGGGGGACTTCCGCGCCCATGTCCGCTGCATAGGTCAACCACGGCTGGTACTGGTAGATGTTATCCGCGGGCAGCAGGGTCTTGCCGCCGAACACCACCGGGCCGAAAAAGAGCAATGGCAGGAGGAACAGCAGCAGGAGGACGAGGAGATCGCGCTTGAGTTCAGATAAGGACATAGGGATGGCGGTGCGATGTCGTTCTGAGCAACGCCGAAGGGAGTCGCTCTGATTGCAAAATAGGATGTCTCAGGCGCCGTGTTTCCTTAGCATGACAGCGAAGAGGGAGGGTGCTGTTATCCAAGCTGCTTCTCGACCCAACCCACAACCTGATCCAGGGCCACCTCCACCTGCTCGCCCGATTCCATGTCCCGCAGGGTGGCAACGCCTTTGTCCAGCTCATCCTCGGCGATGATGGCTGCGTAGCGCGCGCCCGCCTTGTTCGCACTCTTAAGCTGCGATTTGAGGCTGCGATCGCCGAACGCCAGGCTGGCAGGAACGCCCGCGGCCCGCAGCGCGTCTGTCAGCTTCAGCGCGGCCAGCTTGGCCTCGGGCCCGCGGTGCAGGGCCATGACCATCGGTCGGGGCAGCGCGGGCGGCTGGATGCCCTGGGCCTTGAGGCTGAGCACGATGCGCTCGATGCCGATGCCCACGCCCACGCCGGGCGTCTTGGGCCCGCCCACCGACTCCACCAGGCCGTCGTAGCGACCGCCGCCACACAGCGCGTTCTGCGCCCCCAGCTCCTCGGCCCACACCTCGAACACCGTGCGCACGTAGTAATCGAACCCTCGCACCAGGCGGAAATTCACCTGGTAGGGCATGTCCAGGGCCTGGAGATAGCCTTGTAGCGCCTCGAAGTGCTCAGCGCAATCGTGGCAGAGATGGTCCACGCTCTTGGGCGCGTCCGCCAGCAGGGCCAGGGTCGCCTCCTCCTTCGTATCCAGCACCCGCAACGGATTCACCTTCAGGCGGCGCTTGTCCACCTCGGGCAGCTCGTCGACGTGGGCCTCGAAGTAATCCACCAGCTTTTCGATGTAGGGCGGGCGGCAGACCGGGCAGCCGATGGAGTTGATCTGAAAGCTGACGCCTTGGAAGCCCAGCTCCTTGTAGAGATTGTACGCGAGCTGCATGATCTCCAGGTCGGCCGCGGGGTCCTCCTCGCCCAGCAGCTCCACGTTGAATTGCGTGTGCTGGCGAAAACGTCCAGCCTGCGGCTTCTCATGCCGGAACAGCGGCCCGATGGCGAAGAGCTTCACCGGCTTGGGCCGGGTGTGCATGCCGTGCTGGACGTACGCGCGCATAATGCCCGCGGTGAACTCGGGCCGCAGGCTGATGTGCGTGCCGTCCAGGTCCTCGAAGCTGTACAGCTCCTTATCCAGGATGATGGCCGTGCCCTCCTGCAGGCCGCGCAGGAAGAGGCGGGTCTCTTCGAGGATGGGCGTGTCGATCTGCTGATAGCCGTAGCGGTCGGCCAGCTCCAGGGCCTTGTCCAGCACGAACCGCCAGTAGGGGGTTTCTTCGGGGAGGACGTCTTTGAAGCCTTTGAGGGTTTGGAATTTGGGCAAGGGCATGTTGATTGCAGGTCAGAATGGCGTCGAAAGAGATTTGGTCGTTTATCGGCCCCGCCATTATACCACTGTTGACAGGAATAGCGGCACACACGATCCCATCTTGAAACGCGTTCCTCGCGCCGGAGCTTGCACACTCCAGCCCCATCTATTACAATAAAATCTCCCATAACTTTTTCCTTT
>DUEQ01000263.1 GCA_011192085.1 Caldilineae bacterium | reverse complement strand
TATTGGATATTTGCTATTCCGATCCTTGGCCAGCTTCCAATGTCCCCACATCCAATATCCTGCCACCCAACACGCAACATCCCATTTATGGAGCGCTTTCCATGACTGAACCCCCTATTTCCGGCCCTGACAAAGTCCTGATTTTCGATACGACCCTGCGCGATGGTGAACAATCGCCCGGCGCCACCCTCAACGCGGAGGAGAAGCTGGATATCGCCCGGCAGCTCGCCCGCCTGGGCGTGGATATCATCGAGGCTGGGTTCCCCGCGGCCTCGCCCGGCGACCTGGCCGCGGTGAAACAGATCGCGGAGACGGTGGGCCGCGAGACCCGCATCGACAAGCATGGCAACCCCGCGGAGCCGCCGGTTATCTGCGGGCTGGCTCGGGCCAACAAGCAGGATATCGACGCGGCTTGGGAGGCCGTGCGTCCGGCCAAATATCCTCGTATCCACACCTTCCTGGCCACCTCGCCCGTCCACATGAAGTACAAGCTGCGCATGACGCCCGATGAGGTGGTGGCGCGGGTGCGGGAGATGGTGGCCTACGCCAAGCAATACTGCGACGACATCGAATTCAGTCCCGAGGATGCAGGCCGCAGCGAACCTGAATTCCTCTACCGGGTGCTGGCGGCCGCCATCGAGGCCGGAGCCACCACCATCAACATCCCCGATACCGTGGGCTACACCACGCCCGAGGAGTTCGGCAAGCTCATCGCCGACATCCGTGAGCACACGCCCGGCGCCAAGGATGTGATCATCTCCGTCCACACCCACAACGATCTAGGCCTGGCTACGGCCAACGCCCTGGCCGGGGTGCAGGCGGGCGCGCGGCAGGTGGAATGCACCCTCAATGGCATCGGTGAGCGCGCGGGCAACACTAGCCTGGAAGAGGTGGTGATGGCTCTGTATGTGCGCCAGCAGGTCTATGAGCTCGACACGAATATCGTCACGCAAGAGATCCATCGCACCTCCGATATGGTCAGCCGCTACACCGGCATGCTCATCCAGCCCAACAAAGCCATCGTCGGGGCCAACGCCTTTGCGCACGAAGCGGGGATTCATCAGGATGGCATGCTCAAGCACAGGCGCACCTACGAGATCATGGACGCCAGCCTCATCGGGCTCAGTCACAGCCGTCTGGTGCTGGGCAAACACTCGGGCCGCCACGCTTTCCGCAAGCGCCTTGAGGAGATGGGCTATCATCTGGATGATGATGAGTTGAACAAGGCCTTCAAACGATTCAAGGAGCTAGCCGACAAGAAGAAGACCGTGTCCGATGCAGACATCGAGGCCCTGGTCGCGGACGAGGTCTATCAGCCCAAGGAGACATGGGAGCTGGTGAATGTGCAAGTGCAAACCGGCACGAACGTTGTTCCCACGGCGGTGGTCACCCTGCGCAACCTGGAGACGGGCGAGGAGATCACCGATGCGGGCTTTGGCACAGGCCCGGTGGATGCCATGTATCGGGGCATCAACCGCATTGTGGGTGTGGAAAATCGCCTGGTGGAGTACCTGGTGCAAGCCATCACCGAGGGCATGGACGCGAACGGCGACGTGACCATCCGCATCGAGATCCCCGAAAGCCGCGGCTACAAATACACGCCTCAGGGCCGCCCCCGCCGCCGTCTCTTCTCGGGCCGGGGGGTGGACACCGACATCGTGGTGGCCAGCGCCAAGGCTTACATGCAAGCCCTGAACAAGCTCATCGCCGCGGGCGAGGAGGGCAGCGCCGCGATCCACATTGACGGAGAGGAAGAAACCGCTCCCCCAACGCCCGTAGCTCCACAATGATCCCCAATCTCCAATCTCCAACGCCTATGACTACCCCAAAAACCCTCTTCGAAAAAGTCTGGGACGCGCACGTCGTCAAACAGGACGGGGGCGCGCCCGCGATCCTCTACATCGACGCGCATCTCATTCATGAGGTGACTTCACCCCAGGCGTTCAACATGCTGCGCGAGCGGGGCCTGCCAGTGCGTCGGCCCGACCGCACCTTCGCCACAATGGACCACGCCATCCCCACCCGGCCCGAGCCCCCCGAAAAGTGGCCCGATGCAGCCCGCACCCAGATCGAAACCCTGCGTCGCAACTGTCAGGAGTTCGGCGTCACCCTGTGGGATATCGAAGGCCCGGTGCAGGGCATCGTGCATGTGGTTGGGCCGGAGATGGGCGTCACCCAACCTGGCTCCACCATCGTCTGCGGCGACAGCCACACCTCCACCCACGGCGCGTTCGGCGCGCTAGCCTTCGGCATCGGCACCAGTGAGGTGGGCCATGTGCTGGCCACCCAGACGCTTTTGCAGCACAAGCCCAAGACCTTCGCCATCCATGTGGAGGGCGAGTTGGGGCCGGGAGTCACCGCCAAGGACATCATCCTGGCCATCATCGCCAGGAATGGCGTGGCTGGCGGTCGCGGCTATGTGTTCGAATATCGGGGCAGCGCCATCGAGAAGCTGGACATGGCCGGGCGCATGACCATCTGCAACATGAGCATCGAGGGCGGGGCCCGCGCGGGCATGATCGCGCCGGACGAGACCACCTTCGCCTGGCTCAAGGGCCGTCCCTACGCGCCCAGCGGCAAGGCCTGGGAGGAGGCTGTGGCCTATTGGCGCACCCTGCCCACCGACGAAGGCGCGGTCTTCGACCGGGAGATGACCCTGAATGCCGATGAGCTGGCGCCCATGGTCACCTACGGCATCAATCCTGGGCAAGGCGTTGCCATTACCGGACGCGTGCCTCACTTATCCGACTTCGACGATCCCGCCCAACGACGAGACCTGGCCGCCGCGCTGGAGTATATGGGGCTGAAGGAGGGCCAGCCTATGGAAGGCCAGCCCATCGACATCGTATTCATTGGCTCTTGCACCAACAGCCGCATCGAGGACTTGCGCATGGCGGCCAGTGTGGTGAAGGGGCGTCGGGTGGCGGATGGCGTGCAGGCGCTGGTGGTGCCTGGTTCCAAAGCGGTCAAGGCCCAGGCCGAGGCGGAAGGGCTAGACCGCATCTTCACCGAAGCGGGCTTTGAATGGCGCAACGCGGGGTGCAGCATGTGCCTGGCCATGAATGACGACAAGGCCGGGCCGGGCAAGTATGTCGCCAGCACCAGCAACCGCAACTTCCGCGGGCGTCAGGGCCCCGGCTCCCGCACCTTCCTGATGAGCCCCCTCATGGCCGCGGCCGCCGCCCTCCACGGGCGACTGGCGGACGTGCGGACGATGCTTTAACTCACTGATTACTGCTCACTGAATACTGAAAGCTTCCCATGAACCCATTCACTATCCTCAACGCCACAGCCGCGCCTTTGCGCGCGGAAAATGTGGACACCGACCAGATCATCCCCGCCCGCTTCCTCACCGCAGTGACCAAAACGGGCATGGGCCAGGGCCTCTTCGCAGCCTGGCGTTACCTGCCCGACGGCTCCCCCAACCCCGATTTCGCACTCAACAGGCCTGAATACGCGGGCGCACAGATCCTGCTTTCGGGCAAGAACTTCGGCAGCGGCTCCAGCCGCGAGCACGCGGTGTGGGCTCTGACAGATTTCGGCTTTCGGGCCGTTATCGCGCCCAGCTTCGCGGACATCTTCCACAACAACGCCTTGAAAAACGGCCTGCTGCCCGTCACCCTGCCCGAAGATGTCGTGTCCATGCTCATGGACCTGGTAGATGAAGACCCCGCCACGCGCATCCGCATCGATCTGCCCGCCCAGACCGTCACCCTGCCCGACGGCCAGCAGCTTATCTTCGACATCGACCCTTACCGCAAGCTGTGCCTCATTCAGGGCCTGGACGACCTGGGCTATCTGCTCGCCAACCTGGATGCCATCCAGGCCTATGAAGCTGCTTGGGGAAAGTAGGTCGTCTATCGTCCATCCATCCCTGCCACATTTCCCTCACGATGGAGGTCATCATGTCTTCTCAAGACCAAAGGAG
>DUEQ01000262.1 GCA_011192085.1 Caldilineae bacterium | reverse complement strand
CTCGCTCACCTGGGCTCGCACCGAGGGGACAAAAGCCGCTGTGCCGAGGGCAATCATCAGGGCCATAAGGGTGGCAAAGGCCAATCCTTTCTTCATCGTCATACCTCCTTGCAGCAAGTGAGAGATGGGACCAACATCCGGCGCTATACGTTTCAGCCACGTGAGGGGCCACGGCGCCGCAGGGTGCTCCTGCTCTGCCAGCCTCACTTGTAGCCGGCTCCAGGCCTGCGGCGAGGGGGATGCTTGAGCAGCCTTGTCCTTGAGAGACCAGCTGATCCGGCTCTGGATCGCTGATAGAGCCGCCAGTTCTCTCCGACAGGGCTCGCACCTCGCCAGGTGGGCCTGGATCAACGTTCGCTCAGAAGAGGCGACTTCGCCATCTATGTAGGCAATAATCAGTTGGTGTACTTCCTGACAATTCATTCGGATGCCTCCTTATGAACGAAGGGGGGCCAAGGCTGGAGTGTCTCCCTCCATTCTTTCCAGTTCCTGGCGGAGGGACCTGAGAGCCAGGTTGAGCCGCGATTTAACGGTGCCCACCGGGATGTCCAGGATTTGGGCGATCTCGGCGTATGAGAGGTCCCAGTAGTAGCGCAGGATCACCACCGCCCGCTGTTTCTCGCTCAACCGGCCCAGCGCCTGTTGGATCGCGTCGTCCTCCGCCAGCCGTGCTTCGGGTGAGCGGATGGCCAACGATGTGGGAGGCGCCTCGTCCAACGCGAGAATGGGAAGACGGTGTTTGCGCCGCCGATTCAGGCAATGATTCACCGTGATACGGTGCAGCCAGGTGGTAAAAGCCCCTTTCGCAGGCTGGAAAGTGGACAAAGACCTGTACACCTGGACAAAAACTTCCTGAAGTGCATCTTCCGCGTCAGCGGCGTTACCCAGCATCAGGTAAGCTGTCTTGTAAACCAGGTTCTTGTATTGATGGAAGAGCTCGGTAAAGGCCTTGTTGTCGCCGGCCTGGCTGCGCCGTATCAAGTCCATATGCTGCTCCCGCACGTGGCTTTCGCTTCTATCAAATTATACACCACTTCCGCCTCCGGAGTTCGGTGACATCTGAGGAGTGATTGCTCTTTCAGAAAGTCGATGGCGTTCAAGAGGTTCCCAACGAGATTCCGCACCTGGCCTCCTGACCAGGGCTAGAACCCACCCCCTGACCAGGGCTCAAACTCCCCGGTTGGCTGATGCGCCGGGGGTAATCTTGGTTATATTAGACCTGAACCCGGAGAGCACCGCCCGGTTGGGCGTAACGTTGGCAACTACGGAAGCCGGGAGAACATCATGAGCGTCAGAGCAAGCATCGGGATTTCAGCCCTTCTACTTTTCATTGATCGCCCAGGCGGGCGCCGAGGTCGAGGCGCTCATCCGCTCCGAAGGCGGCACAGCCCTCTTCGTCCAGACCGACGTGGGGGACGAGGAGAGCATCCGGGCGATGGCGGAGAAGGTGTTCGCCACCTTCGGCCGGGTGGACATCCTGGTGAACAACGCCATCATCTACCGCACCGGCAGCATCCTGGAGATCCCCATCGAGACCTGGGACCAGGTCTATGCCGTGAACCTGCGGGGGGCGGTGGTAGCCATCCGCACCTTCCTGCCGGGGATG
>DUEQ01000261.1 GCA_011192085.1 Caldilineae bacterium | reverse complement strand
TCATCATCGTGGCCCTGGTGTCATGGGTGGTGCATATGATTGCCGGCTTGGTCGGTTTACTCCTCTGTTTTGTTGGCTTGTTCTTCACCTCGTTCTGGGGCATGCTGGTGCAGTATCACATGATCGCCCAGATCGGACTGGAGCCTGCGCCTGCCCGCCCCATCGGATCAGCAGAATCCCTGGCAGGGCCTGAATCCGCGCCTGAGCTTCCTGAACCTCCCGCGTCCGACCAGCCGTAGCCACTCACCCCACATCCCTTCAAGAAACAGCCCAAGCCCCGCGTACGCGGGGCTTCGTTCGCCCCGACCCTATGAGCAAGAAGCCTGACGACCAGAGCTGGGAGGATTGGATCGAGGAAAAGATCCGGGAGGCTCAGCAAAAGGGATTGTTCGACGATCTTTCGGGCAAGGGCAAGCCTCTGCCCCATCGGCGCAACCCCTTTCTGCCCGAAGAGCAGCAGCTTGCTTACGATCTCCTACGCGATAGCGGCCACACCTTGCCCTGGATCGAGGAGGGCAAGGCCATCGACGCCCGGCTGGACAAGGCGCGTCGGATGCTGGCGCGTCGGTATCGTTGGTATCTGGCTGAACGAGAACGTCGGCCCGGACATAAGCTCGCAGCTCTGGAACAAGTCTGGATTCGGCATCGTCAGGAATTTGAGAGCGAGATAGCGGCCATCAATGCCGACATTCGCATTTACAACCTCAAAGTCCCCAGCCTGACGCTGCAAAAACACATCATCATCTTGAAAGAAGAATATGACCGACTACGATCCGCAAGCGATTGAGCTCTACCGAAGCAGCTTCGTTTTTGATGGCCATTGCGATACCTTGGGCGACGCCATCGCACCGCCCCCGCGTGGCCGCGATCTGACTCAACGTAGCGAGAAGGGACATCTGGACCTGCCGCGGATGCGGGCGGGCGGCATCAATGCCCAGATCTTTGCTTGTTTCCCGGGCGTGGTTCGATTGAACGCCTGCCCGACCCAGGCTGCATTGCTGCGCCTGGAAGCCTTCTATGACTTGATGCGCCGCGCGCCCGAACAAGTGACCCTGGTCCGCACCGCGGATGATCTGGCCGCGCTCACGCCCGATGGCCCCATCGGCGGCATCTTGGGGCTGGAGGGTGTGGAAGCCCTGGCGGGCGAGATGCACTTGTTGTACACCTTTCACCGTCTGGGTGTGCGCAATATCGGACTCACCTGGAACCCGCGCAACGCGGCCGCGGATGGTGTGGCCGCGGGTAGCGCGTTCGGACTTACCTCCTTTGGCCGCGAGCTGGTGGAGGCCTGCAATGCGCTGGGGATCATGATCGACGTCTCGCATTTGAACGACGCGGGCGTGGCTGATGTGCTGGCCGTGAGCGAGAAACCCATCATCGCCAGCCATTCAAACGCCCGGGCTGTGAGCGACCATGTCCGCAATCTTGCCGATAATCAGATCCGCGCCATCGCGGACAAGGGCGGCGTCATTGGAGTCACCTTCGTCAGCCATTTCCTCAATCCCAACGTCCGCGAAGCGTCCCTGAACGACCTCCTCGACCATATCGATCATATCATCCAGATCGCGGGCGTGGAACATGTGGGCGTCGGCTCTGACTTCGATGGCTGTCTACCCCCGCCCGAGCTGGATAGCGGCGAGAAGTATCCTGCGATCACCCAGGGGCTCTTGCAGCGCGGCTATGCGCCCGAGGACATCCGCAAGATCCTGGGAGAGAACTTCCGCCGCGTCTTCCTCGAAGTCCTGCCCGCCCAATAACCTGACCGCCTGATTTCGAAATCATGCACCTGCAACACGGCCTTGCCTTGCCCAAACCTCCAACCGAGACTGCGGTCGTCGTCGCCATGAGCGGCGGCGTGGACAGCTCGGTCGCAGCCGCGCGCCTGGTGGAAGCGGGCTATCGGGTGCATGGGATCATGTTGCGCCTATGGGTGGATCCGTTCGAGGATATGAGCCAGGCTCGGGAGAATCGTTGCTGCACCTTCGAGGCCGTCAGCGACGCCCAGCGCATCGCTGACCAACTTGGCATCCCCTTCCAACTCATCCATGCCAGCGATCGCTTCAAAACGATCGTCGTCGATTATTTCATTCAGGAATACAGCCAGGGACGCACGCCCAACCCCTGCCTTATGTGCAATCGTCGCCTGCGTTTCGATTTTATGCTGCGCTATGCCCGGGAAGCGTTGGGCGCAGACTTCCTGGCCACGGGCCATTACGCACGTTTGCGCTGGACGCCCGCGGGCGTGCAGTTGTTGCGCGGCGCGGATGCGCACAAGGACCAATCCTACGTCCTCAGCATGGTTCCTCAGGAGGCGCTACGCCATCTCGCGTTCCCCGTGGGAGATTTGACCAAGCCCGAGGTGAGGGCGCTGGCCAGGCGGTATGGGCTGCGAGTGGCGACGAAGTCGGAGAGCCAGGACCTCTGCTTCACCAGCGATTACCGCAACTTCCTGCGGCATTGGGCCGACGACGCAATACGCCCCGGCCCCATTCTGGACCTGGCGGGCCGGGAGCTGGGCCAGCACCACGGGCTACCCTTCTACACCATCGGTCAGCGCAAGGGGCTGGGCGTGAGCTCGCGCGATCGATTGTTCGTTGTGGCTCTGGAGCGGGAACGTAATGCCGTCATCGTCGGGCCTGCCGCGGCGCTGGAGCGAGATTCGCTCATTGCCCGAGATGTTAACTGGATTTCAGATGCGCTCCGTTCTCCATTGCGGGCCACTGTCAAAATCCGTTATAAGTCCGCCGATCACCCCGCCACCCTCATTCCCCTGAACGAAGACCGCGTGGAAGTGCGCTTCGATGCGCCTGTACGCGGCGTCACGCCGGGCCAGGGCGTGGCATTCTATCAGGGAGACGCTTGTCTGGGAGGAGGTTTTATTGAAAGCTTATGAGCATGCCCATGATTCCCCCAGCTATCGTGCTCTGCATCCTTCTCGGCGTCGCATGGGGCGCGTTGTTTTATCTCTGGAAGGGGCGGAGTTGGACGGAGATGGCCTTGTACATTGTCGTCGCCATCCTCGGATTTTTCGTCGGTCAGCTCATCGCTTTCCTCTTGCAACTTGATGTGATGAAGATCGGGCAAGTGCATGTGATCGAAGGGACGCTCATGGCTTGGCTATGCATGCTTGCCATCGCATGGTTGAAAGGGTAAAATGAAGGCGACGCTGCCCCAATAGCTATCTTACACCCTGTCGAGGTGAGCCGTGCTTGACGCTCTGCGCGACCTTTCCATTATTCTCCTTGCGATTGAATCGATTATCATCGGCATTATCCTCTTGCTCTTGCTCTGGCAGGTGCGCCTCCTGGTGATCCTGCTGCGGGATGAGGTGAAGCCGATCCTGAAAGACACCCAGGAAACCACCCGCACCCTTCGTTCGACGACCCGGTTTGTGGGCGCTCGGGTGACGAAGCCTGTCGTGAACACCCTCAGCTTCTTCGCGGGGGTGCGCCAGGTTGTCAGGGCGATGACGGAGCCGATGCATCCCGTTTCCAGGCAGCGGCAGGCCGCCCCATCAACCAGGGCCTCGTCTGCATCCTCCACGCCATCGTCATCCTCTCCATCATCCATTATCTCCGCGTCGACTGATATCGAATCATGAGCGGCAGTTTTTGGTTTGGTTTTTGGATGGGGCTTTCGGCGGGGATCGTGACCACAGCCTTGCTGAGGCGGCGACGGACCCAACCCTGTTTGGAGGACGCGCTCTTGGGACCGCCACAGCCCTCCTCGAACGCTTATACGAAAGGAAAACGTGACAGGAAGGCGCTCGTGGATGCGCCGTCCATGCGTAAAACGCCTTGATGGCCTCTGTGCTCCCGCCTTTCCTCCCAGCGACCAACGCGATCGGCGCGCACGCCCGCGTGTCAATGAGTCGATCTTTTTTCGGAAAACCATCCATGCCCACACTCGAACAAAATCGCCAACTTTGGAGCGAATCATTCGATTGGTCGCATCAAGGCGACCGGTGGTCGGCCAAGTGGGGCGGCGTAGACATGCAGTGGCACGGCACACTGTTGCCTCGCATCCACGCCTTTCTACCCACCGGCGCCATCCTGGAAATCGCCGCTGGATATGGCCGCTGGTCGCAATACCTCAAGGATCTGTGCGATCATCTCATCCTCATCGATATGCAGGAGCACTGCATCGATGCTTGCAGACAGCGGTTTGCCGATGAGACGCACATCGAATTCTATGTGAACGATGGCCGGTCGCTGGATATGGTGGCCGACAACTCGGTGGATTTCGTCTTCAGCTTCGATTCCCTGGTGCATGCTGACAGCAGCGTCATCGAAGCCTATTTGGAGCAACTGGCTTCGAAATTGACTCCCGATGGCGTGGGGTTTTTCCATCACTCCAACCTGGGCGCTTATCCCCACTATTTTTCACTTACCACCCGTCTTCCCATGCCCATCCGCGATCGCATCTATCGGTACGGACTGGCGGACAAAGACCACTGGCGCGATCCAGGCATGACCGCGGAGAAATTCTGTCAGATAGCGGCCCGATATGGTTTGCAATGTATTGGCCAGGAGCTGGTGAACTGGAGCGCCAGGCGCCAGATCGATTGTTTCACCACCTTTTGCAAGGAGGGCTCCATCTGGTCTCGCCCCAACGTGGTGGTGCGGAACCCGCAGTTTATGGATGAAGTGCAGCGTTGGGGCGAGCTGGCGCAGCTTTATAGCGACACATCGTGGGCGCGCATGGCGAAAACTTGACAAATCCCATCATTTCTCATACACTTATTTATGCTTCCTTCCCGGGGCTGTAGCTCAGCTGGGAGAGCGCTACAATCGCACTGTAGAGGTCAGGGGTTCGAATCCCCTCAGCTCCACCTGCCCCAGCCGCCCGGAAGCGCCTTCCAACTTCATACGCACATGTCGTGAACAGGAGTAGTAGGTCAGCCCGAAAGCGAGCCTGGGAGGGTGCGAGCCAGGCGATGCGGCGTCGGGCCCGCGTGAGACCGAACTCGCCTGGGAGCAGCGTCGGCGAAGCCTGCGGGCGGTAGTCGGCGACGGGTTCGCCCGTTATCGCGATAGAGAGGTCAGAACAGACTTTGGGGCTGTAGCTCAGCTGGGAGAGCACCACAATGGCATTGTGGGGGTCGGGGGTTCGAGTCCCCCCAGCTCCACCATCCAGGCCGGTTGTCTAGGAAGATGACCGGCCTCCTGTTCTGGCAACCAGGGTGGCACCGCGGAAATCCCTTCGTCCCTGTTGGATGAGGGGGTTTTTGTTTTTTCGGCTGTGAATAAATCGCGGTTT
>DUEQ01000260.1 GCA_011192085.1 Caldilineae bacterium | reverse complement strand
GATCAACCCAGTGCTGCAAGAGGTGATACAGGGGAGAAAAGCTGATGGCTAACAAGAGGGCCAGGATGGTCTTCCATAAAAGGGAAGCCGCTCGCGTTTGGGGAAAGAGGGCGTTTAGAAGCCAGAATAGCCCGGCAAACAGCCCGGCCAGCAATCCAAAAAGGAGAGTATGCGCCAGCGTGCGGTTGAGAAACCAATCAATGGCGCCCGCCTCACCGCTGCGCAGGGCGTATGCAACCGATAGGGGGAGGAAGATAAGAGAAATAAACAGCCAATGGGGGGAAATGACGGGCGTTTGGCGCAATAAGAAGGGCAATAAATAGAACAGGATGAATGGCAAGAGGCTGGCGAGCATGCCAGTTACAATCAGGCGTTGTCGTTGGCGCGCCAGCGGGGGGGCTTTGGACCAGCGGAAGAGGAGCAGGGCCACTGCAAAAAAGAGCGCGACGAAGAGATAGATTAGCTGGATGATGTTCCAGGCTTCCTCGGAGAAAATGAATGATCGCCCGGACCATATGAAAAGCAATCGTAGGAGGAGCAGCCACGCGGCGCCATAAGCCAGATTGAGCAGGCGTCGCACCCATCGCGAGGTGTGTCGTTGCGGGAATGTCGCGAAAAAGTGAATGGTCACAGGGATGACCATGATCAATGCGATGTAATAGAGATAGCCCCCCCAGCGCAGGGTGTAGGTTCCCAGGCTGCCTCCTGCGAGTATCAGCGCCACCAATTGGCTGAGCAGGAAGAAATGGCGGATTGTTCTGTGTTTTGGATTATAAAGCCAGAGAAGTGTCGCGATGCCCCAATAGAAAAGCGCCACCAACAGCGGCATGACATTTTTCAGGCGTTGCGGCCATGAAAGCCGGGGGATGACGCTTCTGAGCGTTAGGATTTTTCCCCCGCGCTCCAGCGTCCACCCGGTGAGGTCGCCCGCCCTAGCGCCCTCGAACACGCTGGCGGCACGACGCCACGGCGTCCTCTGGACGCTCAGGAGTCGATCGCCTGGTAGAAATCCCACGTCGCGGAAGAATCCATGGGCGTCCAAGTCGAGAATGAGGCCTGTCCGGGATTCGATCTCCACGCCGGGGTCTGGAAAACTGGCGCGGAAGAGGATGGCAAAGCCAATGATGAGCAAGACGCCCAGATCGACCAGCAGAAGGAGCAGGTAGGAGCGTGGAAAGGATTTAGCGCGCGAGAAGATCATCAGGAATCGTCAGCCATCGTTGGAGGCATCCGATAAGATGGCCTTCTGGATCATCGTTGGCCTTCAGACTATGATGCGCCATGACGTGCAGCCGGGTGATTTCAGCGAGCATATAGGCGTCAGCGCCATGATCTCGGGCAATTTGGCGGATTTGACGTCGCGCGTCCTGGCTGTATGCGGCTTGACGCCATAAGGATTGAAAATTTCTTCGCACTGAAGGAGGGGCAAACTCGGTGATAAAGAAGAAGGGCAGAGTGCGTTTGCCTGACGCCAGATCGGAATGGGCGTTCTCCTGGAAGAAGCCGTTGAGATCATTGATGAGTTGCAGGGCGACGACCAGATTATAGCCAAATTTGTCATAGCAAGCCAGCGTTTCCTGGGAGGCGGCTCCGCCGCAATGAGCGCCCGCCTCTACAGCCAGCCCAAAGAATGCGCCCGATTTGTTCTGAATATGCAGCCAGTATGTTTCCAGCGTTCTGACGCCGCGGGGCAGAAGATCCAGATGCTGGCCTTCGGCCATGACCAGCATGATCTGATGGAAGCGACGACTCAGGTTCAGATATTGTTCCGCCGAAAAGCCGTTTTCAGTTTGCAGTAGGGCCAGGTTGGCGAGGCTGATGAATCCTGTTCCCAGATTGATGGTTCGCGCCGCGGCGTTGTTCCCTTGTTGCCAATGGATGACGTCGTTATCTTCAACGTCATCCAAAAGACGGGCGGCGATGTGGAAGGAGCGCCACGCGGCAGCAATGGGCGTGGCGCTCCTCGGAGAACCTCCAGCCGCCGCACACGCTGTTCGGATCAATCCCAGCGTTTCGGGATGAATGCGCTCGAATAGCGACAGGATGCGCGTCATGTCGACCGCATAGGCGGGCGTGGCGATGGCGTGGGTGACAAGGTCCCGCAAAAAGGCGTGGACGGCGGCGGCGAATGCGTCATCCATGGTGATTATGCAACGTTGCCCTCGGGGGATGCGGAAATGAGCGGCCAGCCGATTTCGGGCAGGCCCGGCATGCTATGATGGATGGTTGGCGTGTTTCTCTCTGTTGTTGCGGTGAGATGACGTAAAAAATCGCGCAGGGCCTCCTGCTCCATCTGGGAGAGGGAGATGTCATGCTCCAGCAATGTCTGGTGCATGTCCGCTTCCATGCGTTGACGGAAATGGCGGTTGTTCATGAGTTGGTAGATGGTGTAACGAAACTCT
>DUEQ01000026.1 GCA_011192085.1 Caldilineae bacterium | reverse complement strand
GTCATGAAACTGGTCAAAGAGAACGATCTCAAGATCGTCGACGTCAAGTTCACCGATCTGTTCGGACAGTGGCATCATTTCTCCATGCCCATCGAGGCTTTCAGCCCCGAGCTGGCCTTCGAGGAGGGCATGGGTTTCGATGGCTCCTCCATCCGCGGGTTCCAGAGCATCGAAAACAGCGACATGATCCTCCTGGCCGACCCCAACACAGCCATCGTGGACCCGGTGGCGGAGATGCCCACCCTCAGCCTCACCTGCGACGTCTACGATCCCATCAGCCGCCAGCCCTACAGCCGCGACCCTCGCTATGTGGCCCGGAAAGCGGTCGAGTACATGCGCTCCACCGGTATCGCGGACACGGCCTACTTCGGGCCCGAGGCGGAGTTCTTCATCTTCGATCAGGTCATGTATTCCGCGGGCGAGTACTCTTCCGCCTATCAAATCGACAGCGTGGAAGGCCCGTGGAACAACGACATCTTCGGCTTCGGCCATTCCATCCCCCACAAGCGGGGCTATTTCCCCGTGCCCCCGCTGGACACCCTGCAAGACCTGCGTTCGGAGATGGTGCGCATCCTCATCGCCGCGGGCATCGACGTGGAGGTGCATCACCACGAGGTGGGCACTGCGGGCCAGTGTGAGATCGACATGCGCTTTGACGATCTGATCACCATGGCCGATAACCTCCAGCTCTATAAGTATGTGGTCAAAAATGTGGCTCGGAAAGCGGGGAAGACCGTCACCTTCATGCCCAAACCCATCTACGCGGACAACGGTTCGGGCATGCACACCCACCAGAGCCTGTGGAAGGATGGCAAACCCCTCTTCGCGGGGGATGGCTACGCAGGGCTGAGCCAGATCGCGCTGTGGTACATCGGCGGCATCCTCAAACACATCAACGCGCTGCTGGCCCTGGTCGCGCCCACCACGAACTCTTACCGCCGTCTCGTGCCCGGCTACGAAGCCCCGGTGGTCATCGCCTACTCTGCGCGCAACCGCTCCGCGGCCTGCCGCATCCCCATGTATTCCCAATCGCCCAAGGCCAAGCGCGTCGAGTTCCGCAGCCCCGATCCCACGGCCAACCCCTATCTCGCGTTCGCGGCCATGCTCATGGCGGGCCTGGACGGAATCGAGAACCAAATCGACCCCGGCGAGCCTGCGGAAACCGACCTTTTCGAGCAGGAGAACATCGATCAGGTGGAGCTCACCGTGGCCAAGCTCAACGAGGCCTTGGAGGCTCTGGAGGAGGACCACGACTTCCTGACCAAGGGCGGCGTCTTCACCGAAGACCTGCTGGAGACCTATATCGAGTACAAATACGAAGAAGAGGTGGGCCCGGTCAGCCTACGGCCCCATCCCTACGAATTCCTCCTTTACTACAACGCCTGACCCCCGTTCGCTCCTTCCTCGCCAAGACGTCCTGCCTCCCCGCCGGGCGTCTTTTTTCATCTCCCCCTTTTGGCATACAATGCATTTATGCCCGAAGCCTTGTTCCATCGCCTAAACGAAACCGCCCGCGCCATCAGCCGGTTGGGCGAAGATGGCAGCCTGAGCCCGGAGGAGGCCCGGGCGCAGATGGCTGCGGCCATCGCCCGCCTCTTGCCCGACGACGCCCGCGCGGCCATCCTCCCCGCGCGGGGGGCTCCCTCCGAAGCGGCCATCTTCCCCTTGACCGACGACCTCGTCCTGGCCGTCATGCTTCCCCCGGGCCGGGAACTCACGCCTGAGCAGCGGGCTGGGGTGGAGAACGCCGCCATCCACGCAGCCGCCGCCCTGGCCCGAGTGCAGGACGCCGCCCGGATGCAGGTCAGCCTCCAGCGCAAGGAGGAGGAACTGGCGCGGTTGCGCCGGGCGGATATGCTCATCTCCTCCCGCCTGGGACTGCAAGAAACGCTGGAGAGCATTTTGCAGATGGCGCTGGAGGTGACGGGCGCGCGCTATGGCATCTTCCGCCTGGTGGATGAAGACCGCCAGCGCCTGATCACCCGAGCGTTCGCGGGCGATGATCTGGGGCATCCCCACACCGAGGCCCTGCCCCTGGATGAAAGCACGATTACCGGACAGGCCGCGGTCTCCCGCAAGACCTTGTGCATCGCGGATGTGCGCGATCCCGTCTGGCGCCGCGTCTACTATCCTCTGGACAAGGATATGAAGATGCGGTCGGAGCTGGTGACTCCGCTCATCGCGCCCAGTGGACGATTGGAGGGCGTGCTCAACTTGGAAAGCCCCGATGTGGGCGCATTCTCCGATGAGGACGCGCTCCTCCTCCAGTCCTTCGCCATCCAGGCCGTCATCGCCATCCAGGAGGCTCGCCTGCTGGACGCATTGCAGGACCTCTCCGCCCGGCTGCTGGCGGACCCGCCTACGGTCATCTATCGCCAGGTGGTGGAACTGGCCCGGAAGCTGTTGGGCGCGCCTCACGCGGGCCTGTGGCGACGCACGCCTGCCCAACTGCTTCTCCAGGCCCTCCAACCCCGCGACGCCGCGCCTCCCGAAGGGCTCCTGCCCGCGATGGTGCAGACCTTGCACCACAGCGCGCCCGCCCACATCCCCCTGGGCCCGGCTCATGCGATCATCGCGCCCATGTTCAGCAGCGAAGCAGGGCGATCCGTGGGCGCCCTTGCCGTGTGGAGCGAGCTGGACGCGTCGCTGCCCGCCTCCGATTGGGACAAGAAGGTGTTGGCCCTGTTGGCCCGGCACGCGGCCCTGGCCGCGGACAACGCCCGTCGGCAAGAGGCGCTGCGCCGGGCGCGGGAACAGCAGGCCGCGGCCGAGACCTTCGCGGCCATGGGCGACATTGCGGCCAACCTACTCCACCAGCTCAACAACAAACTGGGCGTGATCCCCGTGCGCATCGAGGGAATCGAAGACAAAAGCGCGGCCGCGCTGGCCGCGGACTCTTATCTCACCCGCAATCTGGAGGCCATTCGGGCCAGCGCGGTGGAAGCCCTGGACATCGTGCGGGAGAGCCTGACCCACCTGCGACCCATCACCCTCACCGCGGTCGCCATCCCCGAGGCCGTGAACCACGCCCTGGCCGAGATCGCCATCCCGGCTGGAATTCAGATCCACCGGCGGGGATTGGATGCCCTGCCGCCCGTCATCGCCGGCCGTCGACGCCTGGCCCTGGTCTTCCACAATCTCATGGAGAACGCGATCGCGGCCATGCCCGAAGGGGGTGAGATCATCATCGCGGGGAAGCGAACGGACGATTGGGTGCAGATCACCGTGCGAGACACGGGCCCCGGCATTCCCCCCCACCTGCACGACGCCATCTTCCAATTCAACTACTCGGGGCGACAGAGGGCGGGCAAGCTAGGTTTTGGCCTATGGTGGGTGAAGACCATCATGGCTCGATTCGGCGGCTCGGTGCAGGTGCAAAGCGACGGCGTCTCGGGCGCGACCTTCATCCTCCGCTTTCCCATGGCCGACCAGGCGACTCAGCGCTTCGACTGATTCGCGAAAGGCGCCACGAAGTCCCCCAGGCCCAGCTCCGCCAGCCGCTCGGCGCGGGCCACGCCCGTGGCCGGGTCCCATTGCCGGGCCGCGTAGTAGTGCTTGAGCATGGTCGCCAGGTCGGGCGCGTAGCCCGCGGTGGGGCCTTCGTCGTAGGCTTTCAGCACGCGCTCGGGCAAGGAGTCGTCGGCCGGGGTCATGCCCAAGCGGGCGTTGAGCAAACGTTTGAGTTCGAAGATGCGGGTCGCGGTGGCGCGAAAGTCCTCCACCGACCAAGTCCACCCCGTGATCGAATGGATGAGATCCAGGAGTTGAGGGATGGGGGCGTCCTCGAAGTGGCAGAGGATAAGGCTGTTGGTCATGGCCCGGAAGTCCATGATGCGGGCGACCATGGCCATCTTCTCGAAGGATTCGTCGTGGGGATCGCCGTAGGCGATCTCGAGCTCGGGCGACTCGTTGCCCATCTCCCAGTGATACACATCCCCGGCCATGTGATCGGCCCCGCGCGGGGAGGTTGCGTAAACCACGCCCTGGCCCGCGTAGGCGTGGATGTCGTGGTAGGGCAGCTCCAGTTTCTTGGCGTGGACGGCCCGCTCGGGCGCGCCGAAGTGGAGCGCCACGCGGGCCGCGCCCTGGGCCAGCAGATCACCGAAGCCTCGGCGGTAGGCGATCTGCTCGATGAGCTTGATCGCGGGTTGGGGATCGCCCCAGGCCAGGGTGAGGCCGCCAGTGACGCTTTCGTCGATGACGCCCGCGTTGAACAGATCGTAGGCCAAAGCGATGGTGGAACCGGTCGAGATGGCGTCTAGCCCAAACTTGTTGCACAGATGCCCGGCATAGGCCGCGGCCTCCAGGTCGTCGGAGCCGATGATGGGACCGAAGGAGACGGAGGTCTCATATTCGGGCCCATCCACCACCTCCTCCCCGGTTCGGGGCAGACGGATCTCGCGGCCGCAGGCGATAGGGCAGCGGAAGCAGGGCACGTGGCGCTTGAGGTAGTGATCGCTCAACTCCCCCGCGTTGATTTTGTCTTCGATGCCGTCCAGAACGTTGGTGGTGTAGTAAAACGCGGGGACGTCGCCCAGGGCCGGGCCCAGGTCCATGTTGAGCATGGTCCCACCCAGGCGCATCATCTGTGCGGTCAAGTCCTCCACCACATGATTCGTGAGTTCCCGCACCACCTGCTTGCTTTCATCGGGGTGGAAGATGGGGACTTTGGCCTTGCCCCGCACCGCGATGGCCTTCAGCAGTTTGCTGCCCATGACCGCGCCCAGACCCGTGCGGGCCGCGGCGCGACCGTGGTCATTCATCACCCCGGCGAAGAGGACGAGGTTCTCGCCCGCGGGGCCAATGCACGCCACCCGCACCCGGTTGTCCCCCATGAATTCCCGAATGACCTCCTGGGTCTCATACATATCCAGGCCCCAGAGATCGTCGGCGGGATGGAGTCGGGGCGCGGCGTCCTCGCGCAGCTCCAGCCACACCGGGCGGGACGCCTGTCCCGTGATGATGATGCCGTCGTAGCCTGCACGACGGAGTTCTGGGCCCCAATAGCCGCCCGAGTTGGCTTCGCCCAGCAGCCCCGTAGCGGGCGAGCGCGCGGCCACGGCGAATCGGCCTGCCGCGGGCGTGGCCGTGCCCACCAGGGGGCCGGTCATAAAGATGAGGGGGTTTTCCGGGCCTAAGGGATCGGTCTCGGGCGTGAGCCTATCCCACAAATAGCGGGCAGCCAGGCCGCTGCCCCCCACGAACTGCTCGGCGTCATCCTCGCGGATGGGCTCATCCCACATGCGGCCTGTGGTCAGGTCCACGCGCAGGATCTTGCCCATGTAGCCAGGCAGGGGGCGGGGTGGCGCGGGGGTGAAGGATTGAGGGATCATCATTGCCAATAGCTCAGGGTCAATGGCCGATGGTCAATTTAAAAATCAATCTCCCGGCCGTCGTAGGCGTAGAGGAAAAGTTTTTCGATATCCTCGCGTTCGGGGATGCGCACCGCGCTGATGAAGGTGCCGTCGCCCTCAGCGAATTCCACCAGGTCTTCCAGCGCGGCTTCATAGTCCTCGCGGCTGACGCCCGTCTCGGCCACGGTCAGGGGCTGATCCAACCGCCGGTGCAGGTCCCGGATGGCCGCGATGACAGCTTTGGCCGCGGCGGCCTCGTCTGCGTCGCCCTCAGGCAAGCGCAACGCGTGGGCGATGTCGCGGAAGCGGGTGAGTTCAGGTTCTTTGGCGATGTATTCCAGGGTGTAGGGCAGGAAGATGCTGACGCTGCGCCCGTGCGGGATGTGGAACCGCCCGCCGAACGCGTGGCCCATGGCGTGGGCCAGTGAGGCCCAAGAGTTGATGAATCCGAGGCCGCCCAGGGTGGCCGCATTGGCCATGTGCTCCCGGGCCTCCATGTCGTGGGGCTCGGCGTAGGCCCGCGGCAGATACTCGAACACGAGCTGGATGGCCTTGAGGCAGATGCCGTCGGTGAAGTCGTTGTGAAAGCTGGAAAGGTAGCCTTCCACCGCGTGGGTGAGCGCGTCTAGGCCCGTGTCCGCGGTGATGCGCGGGGGCAGGTCGCGGGTCAATTCGGGATCGACGATGGCCGTGGTGGGCATGGTCTCACGGGAGCCCAGGGCCAGCTTGCGGCCATCGCGCTTGTCGGTGAGCACGGTGGCCCAGGTAGCTTCGGAGCCCGTGCCCGCGGTGGTGGGGATGGCGATGAGCCTGGCCTTCTGGCCGATGTCCAGCTCGATCATGGGACTGATCTCATCGGGCTGGAGATCGGGCCGCTCGTAGAGCACCCACATGGCCTTGGCCGCGTCGATGCTGGAGCCGCCGCCCAGGCCCACGATGACATCGGGTTGGAAGGATCGCATCTGCGCCGCGCCCTTCTGCACGGTCTGGAGGGAAGGCTCGGGCTCCACCTCGGTGAACGCGTCCACATCCATGCCCGCGTTGCGCAAATGCTCGGCGATCTTCTCGGTGAAGCCCAGCTTGTGCAGCACCGGATCGGTGACGATCAACGCCCGCGAGCCTTTGATCTGCGCCAGCTCGCTCAAAGCGCCCTCGCCATAGATGATTTCAGGGGCGTCGAAGTACCACATGGCAGTATCCAGTGTTCATTAATCAGTGTTCAGTCATTGGCCATTGACCATTGACCATTCCTTACGAAGGGTATTCCGTGGGCACGGAGGCGGCGGAATTCACCAGATCGAGCGTGGCTTTGACCGAGCGCATGATCTTGCCCAGGTTGCCCTTGAGCTTCAGCTTGCGACTGACCAGCGCCCGGATGGGGTCCAGTTTCTTGTTGAAGATCTGTTTGTACACGTCCAGCGTGCCCTCGATGATGAATTCGGGCGTTTTCTCGCTCATATCCTTCACCACATGCGCTTCCCGACATTCCCCGTGCCACAGGTCCAGATACATGACGAACGGCTCTTCCAGGCCCTTGCCAGTGACGATGAAATAGAAATCGCCCTCCCATTTGGCGGCCGATTTGCGATACGCCTCGTTGCTGTTGATAGCGTCCTTGAACGCGGCGACCCATTCAGGGGATGGGAAGAGATAAGCCATGATCACACCTCCGTGAGTTGGTTTGATGGAATTGGGATTCG
>DUEQ01000259.1 GCA_011192085.1 Caldilineae bacterium | reverse complement strand
GAATACTGATCACTGATTACTGTGCCTTTCATGCCCGACATTGCCCAAATCCGAGCGGACTTTCCCATCCTCCATCAGGAAGTCCACGGCAAACCCCTCATCTACCTCGATAGCACCGCCACTTCTCAGAAGCCCCGACAGGTCATTGAGGCGTTGAATGATTATTATCGTCAAGATAACGCCAATGTCTATCGGGGCGTTCACACGCTGGCGGAGCGGGCCACCGCGGCCTATGAACAGGCCCGACTCAAAATCGCCCGCTTTGTCCACGCGGCCACGCCCAAAGAGATCGTCTTCGTACGCAACACCACCGAGGCCATCAATCTGGTGGCCAACGCCTGGGGTCGGGCGAATCTGGGCCCGGGCGATGAGGTGCTCATCACCGAGATGGAGCATCACTCCAATATCGTGCCCTGGCAGCTCGTGACCCAGGCCAGGGGCGCGACTCTGCGTTACGTCCCCATCACCGATGCCGGCGAGCTGGACTACGAGGCGCTGGACGGTCTGCTGACCGAGCGCACGAAGCTGTTTGCATTCACAGCCATGTCCAACGTGCTGGGGACCATCAACCCGGTGGCGGAGCTCGTGGCCAAGGCCCATGCGGTGGGCGCGCGGGTCCTGGTGGACGCGGCCCAGAGCGCGCCCCATCTCCCCACCGACGTGCAGGCCCTGGGCGCGGACTTTCTCGCTTTCTCCGGGCATAAGATGCTGGGGCCCACCGGCATCGGCGTCCTCTACGGCAAACGTGAGCTGCTGGAGGCCATGCCCCCATTCCTGGGCGGAGGCGAGATGATCCGAGAGGTCTTCATGGATCACAGCACCTGGAATACGGTCCCCCACAAATTCGAGGCGGGCACGCCCGCCATCGGCGAGGCCATCGCCCTGGGCGCGGCCGTGGATTATCTCAGCGGCCTGGGCATGGACTGGGTGCATGCGCATGAGCGTGAGATCACGGTCTACGCCTGGGAACGGCTCTCCACCATTGAGGGGCTGCGCATTCTGGGGCCTGGCCCCGACCGCCGCGGCGGGCTCCTGGCCTTCACCTTGGATGATGTACATCCTCACGACATCGCCGCTGTGTTGGACATGCACGGTGTGGCTGTGCGCGCAGGCCATCATTGCGCCCAACCTGTGCATGATCGTTTTGGCGTCCCCGCCACGGCTCGGGCCAGTTTCTACATCTATAATACCCTGGAGGAAGTGGATACGCTGGCCGAGGCGCTGGAGCGGGCGAGAGCCATATTTTCATTTTAGCGCTTGTTGGTCGGATAAAAGACCCGGAAGTCCAGCCCTTGAATCATCCCGAAATGGTTTTCGTTGCTAGAGTTCGGTGT
>DUEQ01000258.1 GCA_011192085.1 Caldilineae bacterium | reverse complement strand
GCCACAGCGTTGTTGGGCGTGTAAAACGCGCGATAATGGGCGACCAGGTCCTCGCGGGTGATGCGCTGGAGGTCCTCCTTCCAACCGATGACCATGTGCCTGTAGGGATGGCAGAGGAAGGACGCGGCCTGCACCTGTTCTCGCAGCATGTAGCCGGGCCGGTTCTCGCGGCCCTCCCGCTCGGAGATGATGACCGTGCGCTCGCTGGCCACCTCCTCTGGGTCGAACAGGGCGCGCTGCATGCGATCCCCTTCGATCGCCAGGGCCAGACCGATGCGATCCGCGGGCAGGGTGACGTAGAAGGTGGTCCAATCCACCCAGGTCATGCCGTTGAAATGCCCGCCCTCCCGCTGGATCATCCGATCGAAGTCGCCCTGGGGATGAGACGCTGTGCCCTTGAAGAGCATGTGCTCCACCCAATGGGAGATGCCGGTGAGGCCGGGCTGTTCGTTGCGACTGCCCACGCGATACCACAGCCAGAAGCTGGCCGCGGGCGTGGCGCGCCGCTCCGCCAGGATGACGGTGAGGCCGTTGGATAGGGTTTTCGTGAGGGGGGTAGCCATTACCAGCCGTTGCGTTTCGCGCCCCGCCCCACGCCAAAGTAGCGGAAGCCATACTCGTGCATCCGCTGCGGGCTCCAGATGTTGCGGCCATCCAACAGCACATCCCCGCGCATCAGCTCGCGGATCCGATTCATATCCAATTGCCGGAACTCATTCCATTCGGTGACCAGGATCAGCGCGTCTGCATCCCTGGCCGCCTCATAGGCGTCATCCACCAGCTTGAGCTCGGGGACTTTTTCGCAGTTTTGGGGGCGGGCCACCGGATCGTAGGCTTGGACTTCGCCGCCCTCGCGGATGATCTGGCGGGCGATGTCCAGGGAGGGGGCCTCGCGCAGGTCGTCGGTGTTGGGCTTGAAAGCCAGGCCCAGCATGCCCACGCGCTTCTCAACCAGGCCGTCCAGAGCGTTGCGCAACTTGACCACGGCCTGCCGTCGCATATGCTGGTTGATATCCAGCACCGCGCGCAGGAGCTGGGGATGCGCGCCGTGGATCAGGGCCATGTGTTCCAGAGCCCGCACATCCTTGGGGAAGCAGGATCCGCCAAAGCCCAGGCCCGCGTTGAGGAAGTGGGGACCGATGCGCTTGTCGTAGCCCATGCCTTTGGCCACCAGCTTCACATCCGCGCCCAACTCTTCGCAGATGGTGGCGATCTCGTTGATGAAGCTGATGCGCGTGGCCAGGAACGCGTTGGACGCGTATTTGATCATCTCCGCGGTACGCAGATCGGTGATGAGCACCGGCGCGTTCAGCGGGCGATGGAGCTCCGCCACCTTTTGGGCCGCCTCAGGATGTTGGGAGCCCAGCACGACCCGGTCGGGGTTCATGAAATCGGCGATGGCCGATCCCTCGCGCAGGAATTCGGGATTGGAGACCACCCAGAAGTCGATGGGCTTCTTCTGTTTCTTCCGGATGATGTCGGCCACCCAATCGCCCGTGCCCACGGGCACCGTGGATTTGTTGATAATGATCATAGGGTGGTCCATGTGCTCGGCGATGCTCTCAGCGGCCATGCGCACATAGCGCAGTTCGGCCTCGCCATCCACGCCCGAGGGCGTGCCCACGGCCACGAACACGAATTCTGCATCCTTCAAGGCTTCAGTGTAGCTGGTGGTGAAATCCAGCCGCCCTTTCTCCACGTTGCGCAGGATCATTTCGGACAGGCCAGGTTCGTAAATGGGCGCCTGGCCCTGGCGAAGCTTCTCGATCTTTTCCTCGATGATATCCAACAACGTAACTTTGTTGCCCAGGTCCGCGAAGCTGGCGCCCGTCACCAGGCCCACATAACCAGCTCCCAGAACAGTAATGTGTTTCATAGGAATGCCTCGTTCTTGCTCGTTTGAGATTTGAGGATGATTAGACAATGCAATGGCATGCGCTGCTCACGAAGCCTGCTCAGCGGCTTCGGCTTCCTGCGCGGCTTTCTCGAAATCGGACCAGCGCAAACGCGCCCGGAAGAAATAATAAATGCCCAGGACTGTAATGGGCAACCACAGGGCTGTGTGGAGCACCAGGGTGTAGGCCGCGGCAATGGCGGGATCGACGCCGCCTACATCGACCAAAACCTTGATGCCCGGCGCGTCGAAGGTGCCGATGTAGCCGGGCGCAGAGGGCAGGGTAGTGAAGAGATTGACGATGCCGTTCATCAGCATCAGCGTAATGAAGGAGACGCTGAAATCGAAGGCGTGCATCACGAACCAGTATTTCATGGTCTCGGCCAGCCACACCAGCACCGAGGTGAAGAAGATCATGAACACATCCATCGGACTTTGCAGGGAGGCCAGGCCAAAGAGAAACCGCTCAACCATGCCATCCACCTTGATGCGGATGGATGGGGGGAGGATGCGGGCGGCGAGGGGCGCATAGAGCATCATCACCCATTGGGGACGGGCTGCCAGGGCGATGAAAACCGCCAGGGCCACGCCAAACATGACGCTCAAGGTGATGACGAACGTACGGTATTGATCGGGGATGTGGGCGACGAAGGGCAGGGCAAGGAAAACGAAAAGCAGCATGACCAGCCCATCGAAGATCCGCTCTACCAGCACCGTGGCCAGGCTGCCGCTGATGGGAATGTCTTCGTTCTTCTTGATCACATAAGAGCGGATGACCTCGCCCGCGCGGGCGGGATAGATGTTGTTGCCCGCGTAGCCGATGCAGACCACCGGAAAGAGGCGTTTCACGGGCACGGGTTTGAACTGCCGGAGCATGTAATGCCAACGCCAGGTGCGCAGCCACACGCCCAGAAAATACACGAGCACGCCTGGAATGATCCACCAGTAATTGGCCTGCTTCATGAACCGCCACACCAGGGCCAGATTCAGCCCGCGCAGCGCGGAATACAGGAACAGGGCGCTAACGCCGATTCCGATCCACATGGCCAGCCGCTTGGCAACATTGCGGCGCAGAAAATCTTTGAGGGAGGACGATCTGGTCAAAAGCTCACACCAGCTCAAGGAATTCAACAGCGGCTCATTGTAGCACAGGAGTGGGGGGAAAGCGAGATTCGCCCCTCAAGCGAGGTCGTTGCGAAGCAGACGAACGGCGGGCGAGCCCGCGCGCCGATACCGATGAAAATCGTGACTACGAACATACCTGATTTCGAGCCGCGAAGGACGCGAAGGCACGACGGCGCGAAGGGGAAAAATACAAGGAATGCTTCGTGTCTTCGAGTTCTTCGAGCCTTCGTGGCAAGATAGGATGCGAAGAGTGACTACCGACGTGCGTAGTTGCTGAAAATCACTTTTCATCCACCACGGACAGATTGCGAATCCGCCCTGAAGGCCACTTGCTCCCAGCCGGATCCGTCATCCGGCGGAGCGAGTTGTCAAACGCCCGCTTCGCGAGTAAAATGAGGCCATCCCTCACTTCGCGTCTGGAGTATCCCCATGCAAGCAAATTTCGCGGCATTCGAACAGGAGCATGCTCGCCATTTTCACCGAATTGAGGGGATGGAGGCGATCTCGCAGGAGATGATGGGAAATTAATCGTCCCATGACCACCGCCATCGAAACCTTGCAGAACATCCTGGCCCTGGAGGCCCGCCGCGGCTATAAGAATGACGCGGTGCTGGGCGGATTGGACCGCTTCGCGGAGACATGGGAGTCCAAGGCCCGAGCCGAAGCCCCCAGCGACGCCGCGGCAGCCCAGGTGAGCGATATCGCCATGATGCTGCGCGATTACCCGCAACTGCCGCCGAGCGTACGGGCCAGCACCGTCCGTCACCTGCAAGGGCTGCTGGCGGAGCTGGCGCGGGAGCGAAAGCGGGGGAGGACGCAGGCGCGAAG
>DUEQ01000257.1 GCA_011192085.1 Caldilineae bacterium | reverse complement strand
CAAGACCCAGATTCTGGAGTGGTATCTCAACAACAACTTCTACGGCAACTTTAGCTACGGCATCGAATCCGCGGCCCAAACCTACTTCGGCAAATCGGCCAAAGACCTCAACCTGGCCGAAGCCGCCATGTTGGCCGCGCTTCCCCAGTTTCCGGGCCTAAATCCCATCCAGGCGCCCGAGGATGCGAAGCGTCGTCAACGCAAGGTGTTGCAGGCCATGGTCGAGGCGGGATACATCACCCAGGCCCAGGCGGATGAAGCGTACGCCCAGGAACTGGATGTGCGGGAATCCGCGCTGGAACGCTTCGACAACGACATCGCGCCTCACTTTGCGCTCTACGTCCTTGATCAGCTCAAAAAGGAATTCAACACGCCCGAGGACCCCTACTTCATCTGGCGCAATGGCCTCACCGTGCGCACGACGCTGGATGTGGATATTCAGCACTATGTGACCTGCGTCGCCCGGCAGCGGGTGGCCCATCTCGCGCACGAAGATCCAACCATCCCCGGCTGCCCCGATCTCGATCCCGAACCCTTCCTGCAGACAGGCAAGCACAGCGAGATCGACCATAACGTCTCCAATGCCGCCGCGGTGGTGCTGGACCCGAAGACGGGCGAGATTCTGTCCATGCTTGGGTCATTGGATTACAACAATCGGGAGATCGACGGCGAGGTGAACATCGCCCTGGCCGACCGCCAGCCAGGCTCCTCATTCAAACCCATTACTTACCTCACCGGCTTTAGCCAGGGCCTGACCGCCGCCACCGTGGCCTGGGACGTGCGCCAGGTCTTCCCCGATGCGGTGGAGCCCTACACGCCCGAGAACTATGACCGGAAGTACCACGGTCCGACGCCCTTGCGCGTCGCACTCCAACGGTCGTACAACATCCCTGCCGTGTGGGTGATGAACCAAGTCGGTGTGAAAACCGTGGTGCAAATGGCCCATCGTTTGGGCATCACCAGTTTGAACAAGGACTATTACGGCCTGAGCTTAACCCTGGGCGGCGGTGAGGTGAAGCTGTTGGACATGGCCTATGTGTTCGCCACCTTCGCCAACATGGGCGTGATGAAAGGGGAACCGGTGTTGTCCCAAGACCTGCGGCCCGGCTATCGCACCCTCAACCCCGTGGCCATCCTCGAGGTGACGGACCGAGAGGGCAATGTCTTGAAGGAGTATGAAGGCCCGCAGGAGCAGCGCGTTATCAGCCAACAGCTCGGCTATCTCCTAAACAACGTCCTCAGCGACGCCAAACCTCGCCCGCCCGCGTTTGGGACCTTCGCCCAATATCTGGAGCTGCCCGACCGCCCCATCATCGCCAAAACAGGCACCACCAACGACTATCGGGATGGTTGGACATTGGGCGCGAGCCCGCAGTATGTGGTAGGCGTGTGGGTAGGCAACGCGGACAATACCCCCATGGAGAGCACCTCGGGCTCGGTGGGCGCGTCGCCCATTTTTCATGACATCATGACTTACCTGCATCGGGACAAGCCCGTGGAGACATGGGAGGAACCCGAGGGTTTCGTGCGCCGCACCGTCTGTTACGAAAGCGGCCTGCTGGCCACCGACATCTGCCCCCGGCGCTACGCCGAGATCTTCATCGACGGCACCGAGCCCAAGGAATACGACAACTTCTGGCAGGTGTTCGAGATCAACAAGCTCAATGGCAAACTGGCCACGCCCTACACCCCGCCCGATCTCATCGAACGCCGAGTCTATCCCGTCTTCCCGCCCGTGGCCAAAGACTGGGCTCAGGAGCAGGCCGAGCTGGGCAAGATCGAGTTGCCGCCCACGGCATACGACGACACTTTCGGCCCCGTCTTCACCGATGATGAGGTCGCCATCGCCAGACCCGCGCCCTTCAGCTACCTCAAGGGCCAGGTGGCGATCTGGGGCAACGCTCGTAGCGGCGACTTCCGCCTCTACCAGCTTCACTTCGGCCAGGGGCTGCAACCCCAGACCTGGACGCAGATCGGCCCGGATCACTACAACCAGGTGGACAAAGGCGTGCTCGAATACTGGGACGTCTCAGGCCTAAGCGGCCCCTACACTCTGCGCCTCTCGGTGGTGGAGAACAGCGGCAACGTGCGCCAGGTCGCCATCCCCCTGACGGTGGACAACACGCCACCCACCATCGTGCTTAGCACGCCCGAAAATGGTAGAGTGTATGTGAAGGAGGATGACGAGTGGGTGAATATCAACGCCCTGGCCACCGACGATTGGGCCATGGACCGGGTCGTATTCTATCTCGACGACACACCCCTCATCACCGCCACCGTCTCCCCTTACAGCGTCAAGTGGACCATCACCATGTCGGACACGGTTCCCACGCTGGACATGCCTCCCATCACCGCCCGCGTGCCCATCACCCAACCCGACGGCGCCGTGATTTACGAAGAACGCCCCATCAGCACGGTGGAAGCCGATCCCGATGACCCTACCCGCATCATCCTCACCGCGGAGAACGGTTTCGGCATTATCCACGACAGCAAGGGCTACACCGAGACCCACGTCATCAAGGCCGTGGCTTATGACGTGGCCGGGAACAAAGCTGAAAGCCAGCCCGTGCGCATCTTTGTCATCCACGAGGAGGGGAAAGGCCCGGAGCCCCGCGAGCAGGACAAGGGCGCCCTCCTCGACCTGAGCGACCCCACCCGTTACGCACTCTTGCCCAGTCGATCTCAGTAGTCGGTGAACGATAGCGACGCATGACCGCTATGGTTCATCCCCTTGTCATCCGTATCGACGCGCTGTCGTTCAGTCTGCCTGCTCCCTGCTTACTGCTTACTGACTTCCATGCCCCACGTACTCATCACCAATGACGACGGCGTTCACTCGCCCGGCCTCCTGGCCCTGGCCCAGGCGCTGCGCCAGATCGGCCAGGTCAGCATCCTTGCGCCCGACCGCAACTGGTCGGTGACGGGCCATAACAAAACCCTGCACAAACCCCTGCGCGTTTGGCCCGTCACCCTGGAGGACGGCAGTCAGGCCCTGACCACCGATGGCGGCCCTTCCGACAGCGTGGCCCTGGCCCTCATGGGCGTTATCGAGCAACCCATCGATCTGGTGGTCTCCGGAGTCAACACCCGCCCCAACCTGGGTGACGACATCACCTATTCGGGCACCGTGGCCGCAGCCATGGAGGGCGCTATTTTCGGCATCCCCTCGATGGCTATCTCCCAGGAAGAGGGCGATCCCCGCTATTGGGAGACGGCGGCTCGGGCCGCGGTCATCATCGCCCGCCAGATGCTCGCCAACGGCGGCATACCCAGAGGAACCCTGCTCAACGTCAACATCCCCAACCTGCCTTGGGAAGCGCTTCAGGGCTTTCAAGTCACTCGGTTGGGCCAGCGTCGATATCACGATGAACTCGTGGTGCGTCGCGATCCAGGCGGGCGTCCCTATTATTGGATCGGCGGCGGGCCCCCCTCCAGCGTGCTGGAGCCTGGAACCGACGTCTACGCCCTGGCCCATGGCAACGTCTCCATCACCCCCCTCAGCCTCGACATGACCCACGACGCCTTCCTCGACACCCTCCGCCGCTGGTTCGAGGGTGACTGATTACTGACTCCCGTGTCCTTCCGTCCCCTTTACCCCCGCGACCGAATCTGGGCCGGCCTGCTGGCGCTGGCCCTCCTCGCGTTGACCCTTCTCACCCTACGCGCCCTGCTCGCGCGGCCTGTGGGGCCGGGCGCGGTCATCTTGGGCGGGATTCTCCTGCTCCTGGTTGGGATGAGCGCGCTGCTCATCTACCGTCTGTGGTCTCTCCACAGCCTGGATTATTGGGTCCAGCGCGACGCCATCCACATCCTCTGGAATGGCGAAGAGGTGGTCGTGCCGCTGGACCGGATCCAACGCGTGGAGCGCGCAGCGCGGTTGGAACTGGCCCCGCATTGGCGTCATTGGCCTCTGCCTTGGGTGCAGGCCCGCGGCGAGGAGCATCTTCTGGCCTATGCCACCCAGCCGGCCGCCCACAGCCTGGCCATCGTCACCCAGGAAGCGACCTACCTCATCTCTCCTGCGGACCCTGACGGCTTTATCCTCGCCTATGAGCAGCGCCGCGATTTCGGCCCGGCCCGCAAACTGAAGCCGGTCATCTATCTCGCTCATTGGCGGCAGCATTGGCTTTTGCGGGATCGTTGGGCTCAGGGCTTGCTCTTGGGCGGGCTTTTGCTGGGCCTGATCCTCCTGGCCTATGCGGCATGGCATTATCCTCAATTGCCCGCCACCATCGCCCTCCATTTCGGTGTGGATGGCCATCCCGATTGGCTCAGCCCTCGCCGCGCCATCTTCTTGATTCCGGGCGTGGCCTTGCTCATCGGCTTTCTCAACGCGGCTATCGGCTACGCCCTTTACCTCTACCGACGCTTCCTCGCTTATCTCCTGTGGAGCGCGTCCGTGGTCATCCAGGTCATGGGCCTCTTCATCGCCATCCGCATCATCGCCCTGGCGGCGGGATGAGGCTGGAGGTTGAAGACCGACGCGCCGCCACACCCATACGCGCATACGCTTCCATGACTCCCGCTGCCCTCACCCTGCCTCTAGGCTTCCTCCTGGCTGGGCTCATCGCCCTGATCGGGTGGAAGTGGGAGGCGTTGAGCGCCAGCGGCGCGGTGGGAGCGACGGTGATCGGCGGTTTTGTGTTTGGGTTCGGCGGTCCCACCTGGGCTGTCATTCTGGTTGCATTTTTTGTGTCCAGCAGCCTGCTCAGCCGCCTGGGACGCAGCCGCAAGGCCCGGAATCCATACCTGGAGAAAGGCGGGCCGCGGGACCTGGCTCAAACTCTGGCCAATGGCGGAGCGGCCCTGCTCATGGCCCTGGCCGTAGGCGTCGTCGGCCATGATTCCCCCAAGTATCCTTACCTGGCCCTGGCCTACTTTGGCTCCCTGGCCGCGGCCACGGCCGACACCTGGGCCACCGAGTTGGGCTTGCTCTCCACGCAACGCCCGCGGCTCATCACCACAGGCGAGCCGACGCTGCCGGGCGTGTCGGGAGGAGTCACCCCTTTGGGCCTGGTTGGTAGTCTGTTGGGCGGGTTGTTCATCGGCCTGACCACATTCCTCACCATCCAGGCTGCATCGCTCCTCACCACAGGCGTATGCTTTCTGCAAGACGCCTTTCTGCTCATCACCCTGCCCGCGGCTGGCTTCCTTGCATCACTTTTCGATTCATTTTTGGGCGCGACCGCGCAACGGTTGTATTATTGCGAGCGTTGTCAAACGCTCACTGAGAAAAACGTGCATGATTGCGGTGCGACCACAAGGCCCTTACGCGGCCTGGCCTGGATGAACAACGACATGATCAACGTGCTGGCCGCCAGCCTCGGCGCCCTCGCCGCCATCCTGCTTTCCCTTCCTTTCCTGGTTTCATGACTGAAGAACACACGTCCACCTCCACCCCATCTCCAAAACCGTTGCTCAGCATCATCATCCCCGCGTACAACGAGGAACAGCGCCTGCCCGCTTCCCTCGATCAGATCGTGGCGTGGATGGAAACCACGCCCTATCTGGTCGAGGTGATCATCGTCGAAAACGGCAGCCGCGATCGCACGACTGAGATCGCGGAGGCCTACGCCCGCGAGCATCCCAACATCCGCGTTGTCCACAGCGAAAAGGGCAAGGGCGCAGCGGTGCGCAAGGGCATTTACGAAGGTCGGGGCGACTATCTGTTTATGTGTGATTCCGACCTCTCCATGCCCATCGCCGAGGTGGAGAAATTCCTGCCGCCCCAGCTCAACGGCTACGACATCGCCATTGGCAGTCGCGAAGCGCCCGGAGCTCAGCGCTTCAACGAACCCGCCTATCGTCATTTCATGGGGCGCATCTTCAACTTCATCGTGCGAGCCCTGGCTGTGCCTGGATTCAGCGACACCCAGGCCGGGTTCAAGATGTTCAAGCGAGACGCGGCCCTCGATGTCTTTCCTTATCAGACCATCATGGGCTGGACTTTTGATGTGGAAGCCCTTTACATCGCCCGCAAACAGGGCAAAACCATCGTCGAGGTGCCCATCAACTGGTATTTCGACGAGGACAGCCGCGTCGATCCTCTGAAAGACACCTGGAACATGTTCTGGGATGTCATCACCATTCGCCTGAATGATCGTCGCGGCCTCTATGACTCGAGGCCCGAGCGCAGCGATTCTCGGTCCGAGGCATGACATCCATCCAATTGCTGTTG
>DUEQ01000256.1 GCA_011192085.1 Caldilineae bacterium | reverse complement strand
TGTTCAAGGAGGAACACGTGACAGCTCAAATCATCGACGGAAAAGCCATTGCCGCTACGATTCGTTCGGAGATCGCGGACGAGGTGGCGAAGATAAAGGAGTCGTTCGGAGTCGTCCCCGGCCTAGCCACGGTGCTTGTGGGAGATCGCAAGGATTCACAAACCTATGTGCGGATGAAGAAAAAAGCCTGCGCCGAGGTCGGCATCACCTCATTCGGCTACGATCTGCCGGGTGACGTGAGCCAGGAGGAGCTGCTTCAGCTCGTGCGCGAATTGAACGCCAACCCCGACATCGACGGCATCCTCGTCCAGTTGCCCCTACCCGACCACATCGATGAGGAGCGGGTCCTGGCCGAGATCGACATCGCCAAGGACGTGGACGGCTTCCATCCGGTGAACATCGGACGGCTGGCCATGAAGGGCCGCAAGCCCCTTTTCACGCCCTGCACCCCGCGCGGCATCATCGAGCTGCTGGATCGCTCGGGCATCGAGATCGAGGGGAAGAACGCCGTGGTCCTGGGGCGCAGCAACATCGTGGGCCTGCCCGTGTCCATGCTCCTGTTGCACCGCAACGCCACCATCACCATCTGCCATTCCCGCACAAAGAACCTGCCCGAAGTCACCCGCCGCGCAGACATCCTGGTCGCGGCCATTGGCCGGGCGCAGATGGTGCGCGGGGATTGGATCCAACCGGGCGCGGCCGTCATCGACGTGGGCGTCAACGCGGTGGATGACCCCACGGCCAAGAAGGGCTATCGCCTGGTGGGGGATGTCAACTTCGAGGAGGCCAAAGAGGTGGCGGGGTATATCACGCCGGTGCCCGGCGGCGTGGGCCCCATGACCATCGCCATGCTGCTGAAAAACACCCTCGACGCGCGCAAACGTCGTCTGGGCCTGATCGATGGATGATCGCCTGTCCGCGATCATCAAAGCCCTCATCCCCACAAAGCTTGGCCATGATAGCCCGGTGGTTCCTACCGCCGGGCTTTTTTGTGTTTGACGGTGACTACGAACAGACCCGATTTCGAGCCTTCGTGGCAAGATAGGATGCGAAAAGGGACCGCTGACGTTCGTAGTTGCCTTTTTTCAAAAAACCGCATCCCGCCCGTATCCATTTCCGTCGTCATGCGTTATAGAAGATTGAACAATGCCAATCCCCACGCCCGCGATCACCTCCACGCCCTCACCCCATAACGCCCCGTCCGCCCAGGATTACGAATCGCCGCACCTTCGCGCTATAATGCCTGCATGACACGCCCGCGGCTCCTGGCGGCCATCTTCCTCCTGCTCCTGGTCCTGCTCCCCATCAATGGGCTGCTGGCCCGCCGCGTCGCGCCCCCGCCCTGGCCCGGGCCCGTGGCCCAGGACCACACTCAGACCGCGGCCAACCTGGACCTGGCTGAGCTGGCCGCGCTGGATGACGAGGCCCTGGCCCGGCGTTGGCAGCATCTGTGGGAGGACGGCGTCTCCATCCTGCGGGTGCGCGTGCCCTGGGCGAGGATCGAGCCCCAGCCCGACGCCTGGGATTGGGAGGCCCTGGACCGGGTGCTGCAATCCCAAGACAGCCCCATCCGCTTCCGCTACATCCTGACGCTGGAAGGCTCCCCGGCCTGGGCCCGCGCGGCCGAGGATGCGGACAATCCCTTCGCGCCCCCGCAAGATGTGCGGGATTTCGGGCGCTTTGCCGAGGCGATCGCGCGGCATGTGCGTGGGACCCTGGAACCCCCTTCGGGCGGGGACTGGGGCGTGGCCTACCAGGTTTGGCGCGAGCCCAACATCGGGCCGCACTGGGGAGCGCGCTACGCGGACCCGCAGGGCTATCTCAACCTGCTGCGGGAGGCCCGCAACCGCATCCGCATGGCCGACCCGGATGCGCCCATCCTGCTGGCGGCCCTGGCCCCCACCACCACCGATGACGGCTTCAACATCCCCGACCCCATCTATCTCGACCGCCTGCTGAGCCTGGGCGCGGGCGCGTATTTCGATCTCGCCGCAGGCCAGGCTTACGGCTTCGACCAGCCGCCCGAGGCCCCGCCCGACCCCGGCCAGCTCAATTTCCGCCGCGTCGAGTTGTTGCACGACGTTCTCGCCCGCCATGGTCTGGGCAACCGCCCCATGGTCATCACCGCCTGGGGATGGTGGACGCCGCAAACGCCGGGCTTGGACCCGGACGCGTCCCCCTGGCGCAGCATCCCCGTGCAGGACCTGTTCGATTACCAGCAGCGGGCGTGGGCGCGGATGCGCTTCCACTGGCCCTGGGCCGCCGCGCCGGCGTGGGTGCAGTACGCGCCCGCGCCGGACGACGACCCCATCCGCCTGGGCTGGGTGCAGCGGGATGGGACA
>DUEQ01000255.1 GCA_011192085.1 Caldilineae bacterium | reverse complement strand
TTAACTTTTATTCCCTATATTCCCTATGGCCCAGGATATTTGACAAGCGCTTCCATCCCCCGTATGCTTCTCCCATGCTTGAACAGACCTCGCCCGCCATTCGCGTCATTTTGGAAAATGCCCTGGAGGACCGCGATATCACGCCCGCGGACGCGGCGCGCCTGTTTCGGGCTCGGGGACGGGACGCGGCTGCCATCATCGCGGTCGCGGACGCCCTACGCCGTCGCCAGGTGGGCGACCGGGTGACCTACGTGCAGACCCGCAACATCAATTTCACCAACATCTGCTACACCGGCTGCGCGTTCTGCGCGTTCGGTTTGCCTCGCCAGCATCCCAACGCCTATGCCATGGATATCGAGGAGGTGGTGCGGCGGGCGGTGGAGGCCCGCCGCTGGGGATGCACCGAAGTGTGCATGCAGGGCGGGCTCAATCCCCTACTGGGTGGCGATATCTACGTCCGATTGGTGCGAGCCATCAAAGCCGCAGTTCCCGACATCCATATCCACGCGTTTTCACCCTTCGAGCTCCAGTACGCCAGCCAGATCCAACGTCGCCCGGTGCGAGAGGTGCTGCTGGAGTTAAAGGAGGCGGGGTTGGGCAGCATACCTGGCACCGCTGCCGAAATCCTCATCCCCGACGTGCGCCAGGCTCTGACGAAGAACAAGCTCTCCGCCGAGGCCTGGATCGAGATCGTCACCACCGCGCACGAGGTGGGGCTTCCCTCTACCGCCACCATCATGTACGGCCACATCGACGGGCCCGAACATTGGGCCGCGCATCTGGCCATTTTGCGGGACATCCAGCGGGATACGGGCGGGTTCACCGAATTCGTGCCCCTGGGCTTTATCTATCAGAACACGCGACTCTACGCATCGGGCCGGGCCCGGCCCGGACCCACGGGCCGGGAGAGCGCGCTCATGCACGCGGTCGCGCGCATCATGCTTGGGCGCTGGATCCCCAACATCCAGGTGAGTTGGGTGAAGCTGGGGCTGCCCATGGCCCAGATGTTGCTGGAGGCCGGGGCCAACGACTTCGGCGGCACCCTGCACAACGAAAGCATCAGCCGCAGCGCTGGCGCGGAGACGGGCGAATATGTGGCTCCCGCGGAATTCGAGCGCCTTATCCTCGACCTGGGCCGCACGCCCGCGCAGCGAGACACCACCTACCGCATTTTGCACGAAGGCCCGCGCTATTACAACCCCAACCATCCCGCCACGATGTGATCAGTCAAACTTGGGAAGTCCATCGTCCCCTTCATTAGGGGAGAAGGGATCGTCACGGGGAGGGCGATGCACGCGAATGTAGATGGCCATGGCGTAATAGCCCAGAAAGAGCCCGGTCATTGAAGCCAGCGCCGCGCCGCCCAACAGCCACAGAGTCGAGGGCAGATAGTCGAGGATAATCAACAACGGGATGCCGGCTCCGAGGACGACCAGCATCCCGCCGATGAGCCAGAGTTTTGTCCAGGGAGCCAGAGGCGCGCCCATGGCGATCAGCCCCTCGCCTCCAGGCCAGGATAGCGCGTCTGACCGTCGGCATAGAGCCAGCAGTTGACAAGATGGCCGGGCAGGGGCTCCAGGTCGGGAGGCTCCTCCACATCGCACTTGCCCGCGATGACGTGTTCGCAGCGGGGATGGAATCGGCAGCCGGGCGGCGGATTGACCAGGCTGGGAGGCTCGCCCGGCGGCACATGCTTGATATGTTTGGCGTTGGCCGCATCGGGCACCGAGGTGCCGGTCAGCAGGGCGTTGGTATAGGGATGGAGGGGATTGTCCAACAGCTCTTCGATGTGAGTCTGCTCCACCAGCTTGCCCGCGTACATCACGAAGATGCGTTCGGAGAAGTAGCGCACGGTGGAGAGATCGTGGGTGATGTACATCACCGAGAGGTTGTGCTCCTCCTGCAATTTGCGCAGCAGGCGCAGAATCTCAACTCGCACCGACGCATCGAGCATGGAGACGGGCTCATCCGCGACCAGGAGTTTGGGCTCCAGGATCATGGCCCGGGCGATGACCACGCGCTGTTGCTGGCCTCCGCTGAGCATGTGGGGGTATTTGTTCAAGAAGTCATCCACAGGGGTGAGCGCGACTTCCTGCATGGCGTTGCGAATGCGCTCCTCCCGCTCTTTTTTGTTCTTGATCCCGTTGATGACCAGGGGCTCATCCAAAATTCGGTGCACGGGCATGAAAGGGGGCAGCGCGCCGTAAGGGTCTTGCTGCACAAATCCCACCTGGGCCCGGAATTGCTTCAGCGCCCTCCCCTTCAGGTTGCTGATATCTCGGCCCTCAAAGATGACGCGGCCCTTGTGGGGGCGGTTGAGCAGCAACAGGGTCTTCATCAGGCTGGATTTGCCGCAACCGCTCTCGCCCACGATGGCGATGGCTTCGCCCCGCTTGAGCTGAAAGTTCACCTTGTCCACCGCGCGCACCCAGCCCACATGGCTGAATCCCCATTTCTTCAGCTCGAACCACACATGCAGGTCCTCCACCGAGAGGAGGATGTCCTCATCGGTGCGGGAAGGCGTTGGCGTGTTTTTCAGGTCTGTGCTCATGAGGCGTCTCCTGAACCGTTGGCGGCTGGCGGGAAGGCTGCGGAGGCTTCCTTTTCATACAACCAGCATTTGACGGGATGCCCGTCGACGATGAAGGTGGGGGGCTCGCGGTCGCATTGCTCAAAGCGCAGAGGGCAGCGGTCGGCGAAGCGGCAGCCCGCGGGGGGATTGAGCAGGCTGGGCGGGCGTCCGGGGATGAAATCGGGCTCTTTATCGCCATACAGCCGGGGCACGCTGGCCATCAGCTTCTGCGAGTAGGGGTGAAGGGGCTGGGAAAAGAAACTTTCGGCTTCGTTGACTTCGACGATCTGGCCCGCATACATGACCGCGACCTCGTCCGCCAGCTCGCTGGAGGTGGCGATGTCGTGGGTGATGAGGATGTAGCTCGTGCCCGTCTCCCATTTGATGGTCTTGAGCACGTTCATGATGTTGGCCTGGGTGAGCAGGTCCAGGGCGGAGGTGGGTTCGTCCAGGACGATGAGCTGGGGATTGGTGATGAGGGCCATGGCGATGGCCACGCGCTGGCGCATTCCCCCAGACAGCTCGAAGGGATAACGGGCGAGGAAGTCGACGGGCACGCCCACATGTTGGAACATGACCTTGGCGCGCGCAAGGGCCTCTTCCTTGCTCATGTTCAGGTGCACCATGGCAGGCTCAGCCACCTGGTCGCCCGCGCGCAGCACCGGATTGAGCGCGTTCATCGCGGCCTGAGGCACCATGGAGATCTTGACCCATCGGATCTGGGTGCGGAACGCCTCATCATCCAGTTGCATCACATCCTGACCGTCGAGTTCGATCTTGCCTGAGTATTGCCCCACGTTGCGAGGGAGCAGGCGGAGGATGGCTTTGGCCATGGAGGTTTTGCCGCAGCCCGACTCGCCCAGGATGACCACAGCCCGGTTCTTCTTCAGTTCGAAATGAACATGATCCACGGCCTGGACCTGTCCCACGCGGGTTTTGAAGTAGAGCGCCAGGTCTTCAACGCGTAACAATGGGTTTTCACTCATGGCTTTACATTCCTCGCAAGCGTGGATTGAAGATGCGGTCCAGGGCGAAGCCCAGCATGGCGAAGGAGAAGCCCGTCAGCATGAGCATGAAGGAGGGTTCCAACACCCAATAGTATTGCCCCTTGAGCAGCGCACCGTTGACGCGGGCGTCGTTAATAATCTTGCCCCAGGTGGGCATGATGGGATCGCCCAGGCCCAGCACGGCCAGGGAGGCTTCAAGAAAGACGTAGGAGGGGATCAGGACCACCAGGGAGGGGATGAGCACGGGGAAGATGCGCGGCACCAGATAGCGGAAGATGATCCGGGCGTTGCCCGCGCCGTAGGCGAGCGCGGCTCGAATGTAGCCCGCTTCCCGCTCCTGCATGAACATGGCGCGATAGCTTTTGATGCTGGCGCTGAAAATGCCCAACAGGATGACAAAGCCCAAAATCACCCAAAGGCTGCGCGAGTAGAAGACGCCGATCATAATGAGGATGGGGAGCACAGGCAGCATCATGTTGATCTCGGTGACTCGTTGAATGAGCCCATCGACCCAGCCTCCGAACCAGGTGCCTGTGGCGGCGATGAACATGGTGAGCAGGCTGGTGATGACCGCGGCCAGCAGGCCGAAGGCCAACGCCACAGGCGTGCCCCACATCAACCCCAGCACGAGGTCGCGGCGCAGGTGGTCGGTGCCCGCCAGGCCAAACACCTTCCCGTAGATGATGGCTTTTACATCGAAATCGCTGTCGGGCTCGAAGGTGAGTCCAGCGATCTCCAGGGTGTAGACGCCTTTTAGGGGGGTGGGGGTTTCGCTGTTGGGGTCCGCGAAGAGGGCCACCTCGGCGGGCGCGCCCAGTTTTTGGGTGAGCTTGTCGTCCTGCGAAATGCGGCGGGCGTAGGCGCGCTCGATGGCGAAATCGCCGATGTTGATCTCCCGACCATCGGGCGTTTTCCACACCAGGCTCATGTAAGGCGCCTTCTTTTCGAAGGTGGAGGTGAAGAAGAAAATGATCTCCTGGGGGAACTCATCCGCGGTGTATTCGAACTGATAAGTCAGGAGGATGTCGGTCAGGCCGTCGCCCAGGGGGGTGACCTGTTTTTCCACGCCTTCGGCTGTGGAATCGAAGACGATGTTTTCGGGGAGCTTCTTCGAGCGGAAGAGATTCACCCAGGTTGGGGGAACGCCTCGGGGATTGTCCTGCCACACCCGGTCTCCGCCCCGCCATAAGGTCACTGCCTCGTCGTAGGGCAGCGTGATCACCGTGTAAATGGATAAGGCGACCAAGAGCAGGATAATCACGAGTCCGGCGATGGCAGAGGGGTAACGCGTGATTTCCCGAAATTGTCTGAGATTCATAGCCAGTGGCTCTCCTTAACCGATTTTGACCCGGGGATCGATGAATGCGTAGACAATGTCCAACAGAAATACGGTGGCCGCCAGCAAGTAGGCATAGAGTACGGTGGCGCCCACGATGACCGCGGTGTCGAACAGGCCGATGGCCTGGAAGTAGACCCGCCCGATGCCGGGCCAATTGAACACGGTCTCGAAGATGATGGCCCCGAACCACACGGCGATGGCCGCCAGGGCGAAGTTGGTGACGATGGTGGGCAGGGTGGGGCGTAGGATGTAACGCCGTTCGATGGCCCGCGGCGTCAACCCCTTGGCTTTGGCCATCTCGACATAATCTTCGGTGGAATAAATGAGGAAAAATGTGCGCCAACTGTAGATGCTGAGAAAGATCTGGCTGATGGCCAGGGCCAGGAGGGGAAGCACCATGTGCTTGGCCACGCTTAGCGCGTATTGAAGGGGGGTGTCCGGGGGCGGGGCGTCCACCATCCCGCCATAGGGCAACACCCCCAACCAGGCAGCGAAGATGACGATGAGGAAGATGCCATAAAACCAGCCTGGCGCGGCTGAGGTGGGGGAAAGGGCCACCACCAGCCGATCCCAAAAGCTTCCATAGCGTCGCGAGAGCATCAAGGCAAAGAAGAGGCTGATAAAGAAATTCAATAGAAATGAGGTTCCAAACAAGAGCAATGTCGCGGGCAGGCGTTCGAGGATAATGAGTTTGACCTGCCGGGAGCCGCTGTCGCTGGTCATATGTTTGGCTCGCCCCAGATCCAATAATAAAGCATCTTTCAGATAATTCACGCTGCGAATTAAGAAGGGCTCGTTCAACCCCAGGCGCTCCTCCTCCAACGCCACCAGTTTGGCCTGCAATTCCTTTCGCTCCTCGGTGGATAATTCCTTGTATTGGGGATCGAGGCTGATCTGAATGGCGATCCGCTCTCGGATCTCCGAACGCAGGATCTCATCCACATAGCCCCCC
>DUEQ01000254.1 GCA_011192085.1 Caldilineae bacterium | reverse complement strand
GCCATATGCCGGAGCACGGCCATATTCTCCGGCGCATATCCTGACCTGATGCGAGAATCATCTTCTCGGAAGGCCATATCCAGCACCCAATGGAGCTTGTTTTCAATGCCCCAATGACGCCGCGTGCCTTCCAAAATCGCCTGGGCTTGCGGCGGCAAGCTGGAGATGTAATACCGCACTTCCCGAGTGGTTTTGTCACCTATTCGGCGCTCTGCTCGCACCAAACTGATACGTATCCACAATCCAGGGGGATTGTTCAAAGCAAAATGTGAAGTTGAAAACGTGTGGAAATGACACAGGCTGTCGAAGCCGTGTGGTCTCGACAGCCTGTTCGATGCATGGGGGCGGGAAGGCAATTGTGGTCGGATTGAAACCGGTCCTTAGCCATTCAGGGGAGCGAGGGAGGCTATTTGGCGATGATGTTCACCAGCCGTCCAGGGACGACAATGATCTTGCGGACAGGCTTGTCGCCGATCCATTTCTTCACCCGCTCGCTGGCCAGGGCCAGCTCCTCCAGCGTGTCTTTGCTGGCTTCGGGTGAGACTTTGATGCGATCCCGCACCTTGCCGTTGACTTGGATCGCGATTTCCACCTCATCTTCTTTAGCCAACTCGGGATCGGCCTCAGGCCATGCTTGTTGATGGATGCTGTAGGGTTTGCCCAACCGGGCCCACAGCTCCTCACTGATGTGGGGCATGGCCGGGGCCATCATCAACAACAGCGTTTCGACGGCCTCCTCCCAAGCTTCTGTGCCGTACACTTCGGTCTCTTTGGCCGCGTTCAGGGTGTTGGTGAACCCCATCAGCGCGGCGATCATGGTATTGAATTTGAAGTTTTCGTAGTCGCTGGTGACTTTCATTAGAGTCTGATGGGTGGCCCGGCGCAGGTCGCGAATCTGACGCGCCGAGGGCTCCCCTTCAGCCCGTTTTTTGGGCTCATCCAGCACCAACGACCACACGCGATGGAGGAAACGATGGACGCCATCTATGGCTCGGGGATTCCAAGGGCCGCCCTCATTCCATGGACCGATGAACATGAGAAACGCGCGAACTGTGTCGGCCCCATACTTGCTCACATAATCGTCGGGGTTGACCACATTGCCCCGAGATTTGGACATCTTCTCGCCGTCCTCGCCCAGGATCATGCCCTGGTTGAAGAGACGCAGCATGGGCTCATCGAAGTCCACCAGCCCCATATCCCGCATAACTTTCGTGAAGAAGCGAGTGTAGAGCAGGTGCATCGTGGCGTGCTCGATGCCGCCGGTGTATTGGTCCACGGGAAGCCAGTATTCGCCAATGGTTTTGTCCCAGGGGATGTCGTCGGGCGTGAGGGTTTCGCCTTCCTTCCAATAAGGGGAGACGTAGGCGTAGTGATACCAGGAGGAATCCATGAAGGTGTCCATGGTGTCGGTCTCTCGCTGGGCATCCGCTCCGCAGATGGGGCATTGCACATGCAGAAATTCTTCGTGAAATTTGAGGGGGCTTTCGCCCGTGGGCTTGAATTCTTCAACTTCAGGCAAGATCACGGGCAGATCCTCGTAGGGTACGGGGACGACACCGCAGTTGGGACAGTGAATCATGGGGATGGGCGTGCCCCAGTAGCGCTGACGACTGATGAGCCAATCGCGCAGGCGGTAGTTGACCTTGCGCTCACCCGCGGCGTGCTCTTCTAACCATTCGGCCACCTTATTAAAGCTTTCGGGCCAAACCAAATCGGTGAATGGACCGCTGTTGACCATGACGCTGTTTTCCTTGACTTCGAAGGCCCGTTCCATGGCTTCCGACGCATCCTGGCTCCATGCACTTTCATCGCCCGCGTCCCAGACTTCTTTGGGTACGATGACGATGGGGGTGGGCAAGCCATATTTGCGGGCAAATTCGAAGTCCCGTTGGTCGTGGGCTGGCACGCCCATGATAGCGCCTGTGCCATAGCTCATCAATACGTAATCTGCGATGAAGATAGGCACAGGTTGGCCATTGGCCGGATTGATGGCATATGCGCCAGTAAAGACGCCGCTCTTTTCGCCTGCCTCCTGTTGACGCACCAATTCACTCTTGCGCTTAGCCTCAGCCACGTATACTTCCACTTCCGCCTTATGCTCGGGGGTGACGATCAGCTCTACCAGGGGGTGTTCAGGGGCCAGTACAGCGAAGCTCATGCCGAAAACCGTATCGGGCCGGGTGGTGAACACGCGAAAGCTTAGGTGCTCCTGACCATGAATGGTCATCTCAAACTCCACGCCTTCGCTGCGCCCGATCCAATTTCGTTGCAATGTTTTGACTCGTTCGGGCCAGTCGATTTTGTCTAGCCCTTCTAACAGTTCATCCGCGTACTGGGTGATGCGGAATTTCCATTGAGTCAGATTCTTGATGATCACTGGCGTGCCACAACGTTCACAGCGGCGATCGTCACCCCACACCTGCTCTCGAGCCAGAGTCGTATTGCAGGTGGGGCAGAAGTCCACAGGCGCTTCCTCGCGATAGGCCAGTCCCATGTCATAGAATTTGAGAAAAAACCATTGGTTCCACTGGTAATAACCAGGCAGACAGGTAATGACCTCGTGCTCCCAATCGAACATCGCGCCCATCTGTCGCAATTGCCCGCGCATTCGTTCAATGTTCGTGATGGTCCATTTGTAGGGGGGAATGTTGTGCCTAATGGCTGCATTTTCGGCGGGCAGACCAAACGCGTCGAAGCCGATAGGGAACCACACGTTCTTGCCATGCATGCGAGCAAAACGCGCGCCGGCGTCAGAGGGCGACATGGCGTACCAGTGGCCCGTATGCAGATCGCCGCTGGGGTAGGGGAGCATGGTCAGGAAATACCACTTTTCCCGATCAGAATCCTCAACCCGCT